>NZ_JBAGKI010000016.1:0-105367 GCF_036689795.1 Micromonospora palythoicola
CCCCCCCCCCCCCCCCCCCGGGCGGCCGGCCCCCCCCCCCCCCCCCCCCCCCCCCCCCCCCCCCCCCCCCCCCCCCCCCGCGGCCCCCCCCCCCCCCCCCGGGGGGGGGCGCCCGCCCCACCCCGCCCCACCCCACCCCACCCCCGGTCTAGCCCGCAACTTCGGGGATACTGCTGCCTCGGGCGCTGGTGACCCTGCACCTTCGGGGATGTTGCTGCCTGCCTCCGGCGACCACCACCGTTGCCGGGGGTGCCGATGATGTCGGTGGCGAGTCTGTATCCGTCGTTGCGCCTCGACCGCTGTGAGTGCTACCGCAAATTCGGAGATCTCGAACGGGCCCGCGAGCATCTTCACCATGCGCAGGCGGGAACGGCGCGCTCGGCTGTTGTCATCCGAGTAGGCGAGTGCTGCCGCAGACCTACCCGCCGGGGTCCGTCGTGCACAGGATGCCGCAACTCGCGCCGTCGAGCGGGAGGGATACCCCGACATGCCGCAACCGGTGTACGACGGTCCGGGTCGGGCGCTGTGCGGCCGACGACTCGGGTGCGGTAGGCATGTGGTGACTCCGGTTGGTTCGGCGTCTCCGATCATGCCGGCCTGCCGCCCGCGCTGAGCGGGCCCGGAAATCGGTCCCGCCTGGCCGACCCGAGCGTGGGGGTGGGCGACACATCGTCAGGGAGAGAGCCCCTGTCGCCTCGTCAGGCCGCCAGCACGGGGTCACTGATCCTGTAATCCGAGCCCACCCCAACCCTGTTACTTGTGTGTTTCGACCACATGGCCCGTGGGTGACGTCACTTCTAGCGTGAGCCGACACATAAGGTTTCCTCCCTCTGAGTCCTCACGTGGAGTCGCAATGACGGTCCGGACGACACGGCGGGTGTTCCTCTCCGCCGCCACGATGATGGCCGCGGCGATCGCCGCCACGGCCTGTGGCAGCCCCCAGGACACCGCCAACGGTGGCGGCGACAGCGCCGCGCCGGTGAAGGTTGGTCTGGTCTACTCCCAGTCGGGAGCGCTGGCCAGTTACGGAAAGCAGTACATCGAGGGGTTCAGGGCCGGCCTGGACTTCGCCACCAACGGCACCAACAAGGTCGGTGACCGGGCGATCGAGATCACCGAGGTCGACGACGCGGGTGACCCGGCGAAGGCGGTCTCCGCGGCCAAGGACCTGATCGGCAAGGGCAACAAGATCATCGCCGGATCGACGGCGTCGGGCGTGGCGCTCCAGGTGGCCCCGATCGCCGCGCAGAACAAGGTGCTGTTCATCTCCGGCCCGGCCGCCACCGACGCGGTGACCGGCGCCAACAAGTACACGTTCCGCTCCGGTCGCCAGTCGTACCAGGACGTGGTGACCGCGAAGTCGTTCATCGGTGACCCGGCCGGCAAGAAGGTCGTGGTGTTCGCCCAGGACGGTGCCTTCGGCGACGCCAACGAGGCCGCGGTCAAGGCCGTCATCGGCGGAGCCGGCGCGAGCGTCAGCGCCGTCCGGGCGCCGGCCAGCGCGACCGAGTTCACCCCGTTCGCCAGCCAGATCAAGTCCGCCAAGCCGGACCTGCTCTTCGTCGCCTGGGCCGGCACCACCGCCCCGGCCATGTGGCAGACGCTGGACCAGCAGGGCGTGCTGACCTCGACCACGGTCGTCACCGGCCTCGACATCCGCGCCTCGTGGCCGACCTTCGGTGCCGCCGGCAGCAAGATCTCCTTCCTGTCGCACTACTTCGACGGCGCCAGCGACACCGAGGCGGCCAAGGCCGCCAAGGCGAAGGTCCCCGGCGGCACGCTCGACCTGTTCCACCCGGACGGCTTCGCCGCCGCCCAGATGGTGGTCCGCGCCGTGGCCGAGGGTGGCGACGACGTCGAGAAGATGGTCACCGCGTTGGAGGGCTGGAGCTTCGAGAGCGTGAAGGGCAGCATGACCATCCGCGCCGAGGACCACGCGCTGCTCCAGCCGATGTACCAGGCGAGCCTGACCGGCAGCGGCGACACCTTCACCGCGACCGCGCAGAAGGCGCTCACCGCCGACGAGACCGCACCGCCGGTCCAGGCGATGAAGGGCTGAGGCGCAGATGCTCACCACCCGCGGTCTGACCTGGCGGATCGGTGAGGTGTCCATCGTCGACTCCGTCTACCTGGACCTGGCACCCGGGGAGTTCCTCGGCGTCATCGGCCCGAACGGTGCCGGCAAGACCTCACTGTTCAACCTGATCACCGGCCTGCGCCGGGCCACCGAAGGCCGGGTGACCCTGGACGGCAGGGACATCTCCGACCTGCCGCCGTACCGGCGGGCCCGACTGGGGCTGGGCCGTACCTTCCAGGCGTCCTCGGTGTTCGGCTCGCTGAGCGTGCGGGAGAACGTCCGGCTCGCCGTGCAGGCACACCGCGGGGGTTCGCTCAAGTTGTGGCGGCGGGCGGCGGCCGACCGGGGGGTCGCCGCCGCCGCCGACGCGGCGCTCGACCGGGTCGGCCTGGCCCACCGGGGTACGGCGCTGGCCGGCACCCTCGCCCACGGTGAGAAGCGGAAGCTGGAGATCGCACTGCTGCTGGCCGGTGAGCCACGGGTGATGCTGCTCGACGAGCCGATGGCCGGGGTCAGCGCCGAGGACGTGCCGGAACTGGTCCAGGTGATCCGTTCGTTGACCGGTGACAGCGGCCGGGCGGTGCTGATGGTGGAGCACCACATGGACGTGATCCTCGAACTGGCCGACCGGATCGCCGTGATGCACCACGGCGCGCTGCTGGCCTGCGACACGCCGGAGACGGTGATGGCCAACCCGACAGTACAAGAGGCCTACCTCGGGGAGTCGCTGTGAGCGAACCCGTATTGACCGTGGAGAACCTGTCGGTCCGGATCGCCGGGCTGCACATCCTCCAGGGCGTGTCGTTCACGGTCGCGCCGACCGGGGTCACCGTGCTGCTCGGCCGCAACGGGGTCGGCAAGACCACCACGCTGCGCGCCGTCGTGGGGTTGACCCCACGCAACGGGGAGGTGCGCGGCACGGTCCGGATGGGCGCGCAGAGCCTGCTGTCGCAGCGGACGCACCGCCTGGTCCGCGGCGGGCTCGGCTACGTGCCGGAGGACCGCTGCGTCTTCGCCGGGCTCACCGTCGCGGAGAACCTGCGGCTCGCCGAGCGGCGCGGCACCCGCCCGGCGTACGACCGGGTGTTCGCCCTCTTCCCCGAGCTGGACCGGCGTTCCCGGCAGCGGGCCGGCTCGCTCTCCGGGGGGCAGCAGCAGATGCTCGCCATCGGCCGGGTGCTGCTCAACGACAACCGGCTGCTGCTCGTCGACGAGCCGACCAAGGGGTTGGCGCCGAAGGTGGTGACCGAGGTGGCCGAGGTGCTGGAACGGGTCGCGGAGTCCGTGCCGGTGCTGCTGGTCGAGCAGAACCTGGCGGTGGTCCGGCGGTTGGCCCGCGACGCGGTGGTGCTCGCCGCCGGGCGGGTCGCCTGGACCGGCGACGCCCAGGAGTTGTTGCTGGAGACCGCGTTGACCCGCTCCCTGCTCGGCGTCGGCTCGGCAGAGAGCCACCAGCACGCCGGGGCGGCGACCGCCGATCACCCGGCCGCTGCCGCGGCGGCCCCGGAGGACGGTAGCTGATGGACGCGATCATTCTGTTGACGCTCACCGGTCTCGGCCTGGCCGCGCTCTACTTCCTGGTCGCCTCCGGACTGTCGCTGGTCTTCGGCCTGGCCGACGTGCTCAACTTCGCGCACGGGCTCTTCCTCGGCGTCGGCGCGTACGCCACCTGGTGGGCGGCGGGGAACCTGCCGGGCGCCGGACCCGACGGGCTCGGGTTCGTGGTCGCGGTCGCCTTCGGGGTGGCCGCCGGAACGCTGATGGCGGTGCTCGTCGAGCTGGTGCTGATCCGACCGCTCTACTCGCGCACCATCGAGCAGGTGCTGGTCACCGTCGGCCTCTCGCTGGCCGGTGTGGCGTTGTTGCAGGCCACCTGGGGTGCGGACGCCCGACCGTTCCCGCGCCCGGCGTGGACCCGCGAGGTCACCCCGATCTTCGGCGCGCAGGTGCCCAACGGCGGGCTGCTGCTCATCGTGGCCGCGGCGCTGGTGCTCGGTGCGATCCTCGCCTTCCTCCGCTGGACCCGCTACGGCCTGATCATCCGGGCCGGGGTGGAGAACCGGGAGATGGTGACCGCGCTGGGCATCGACGTGCGCAAGGCGTTCACCCTGGTCTTCGCCATCGGCGGGGCGGCGGCGGCGCTGGCCGGGGCGCTGGGCAGCGTCTACTTCGGCACCGTCTCGCCGCAGCAGGGCGGCTCGTTGCTGATCTTCGCGTTCATCGTGGTGGTCATCGGCGGCATGGGCTCGGTGGTCGGGTCCGCGTACGCGGCGGTCGCGGTCGGGCTGCTGCAACAGTTCGTCAACTACTACGGCACCTCCGGGCTGGGTGACATCTGCGTGGTGGCGCTGCTGGCCGTGGTGCTGCTGCTGCGCCCGCAGGGCATCGCCGGGAAGGCGGTTACGGCATGACCGAGGTCAAGAGTCCCGAGGTTCCCGCGCCGCCGGCGGCGGTGCCCGACGAGCTGACCGAGCAACCGGGCCGCTGGAGCCGACTCCGGCCGTTCCTGCCGCTGGTCGCGCTGGCGGTGGCGCTGATCCTGCCGTACTCGACGCTGCACCTGCCGGGCATCTTCGAGGGCGCGCTGAACTCGCCGGGCACCCTGCAACTGCTCGCCGTGTGTCTGGTCTTCGGCGGGTTGGCGGCCGGGTACGACCTGCTGTTCGGGCGTACCGGAATGCTCTCCTTCGGCCACGCCCTCTACTTCGCCGCCGGTGTCTACGGCACCGACATCCTGATCACCCGGGTCGGGCTGCCGCTGTGGCAGGCCGCGCCGCTGGCCATCGTCGGCGGCACCATCCTCGCCGGCCTGCTCGGTGCGGTGGCGCTGCGTACGGTCGGTATCGCCTTCGCCATGGTGACGCTGGCCTTCGCGCAGGTCGGCGCGATCCTGGTGGCCCGGGACTTCGGTGGGCTCACCGGCGGTGAGGAGGGGCTGCCGCTGGACGTCAGCGGGCTGCCGGACGGGCTGGTCGGGGTCACCAACACGGTGAACCTGTACTGGTTGGCGCTGGCGTATCTCGTGGTGGTGGTCCTCGTGGTGCACCGGGTCAGTGGCTCGCCGACCGGGCGGGTGCTGGCCGGGCTGCGCGACGACGAGCGTCGCATCGGCGTGCTCGGGCTGGATCCGTACCGGTTCAAGCTGGTCGCCTTCACCCTGGCCGGTGGTCTCGCGGCGGCGGGCGGGGTGGTCTACTGCCTGATCGTCGGCGGTGCCTCGCCGCACATCACCAGCAGCGAACTGACCCTGTCGCTGCTGGTGATGGTGGTCCTCGGCGGACCGGGTACCCGGTGGGGCCCGGTGCTGGGCGGCATCCTCTACATGTACCTCGACCACCGACTGGTGTCGTTCGGCACCTCCGACGCGGTGAACGCGCTGCCGGCGTTCCTCAGCCGGCCGCTGTCCCAGCCGCTGTTCGTGCTCGGCACGGTCTTCATCCTGGCCGTCTACTTCTTCCCTGGCGGCCTGGCCAGCCTCGCTCCTCGGCTGGCCCTGCTCCGCGACTCCCTGCGCCCCGGCACCCGAAGCCGGGGTTGATCAGAGATTGGCGGGGCGGCACAACGGCGTGTCGTCCCGCTAACCTCATGATCGGTGGCCCGGACCAGCACTGTGGTCCGGGCCGGCCCGGCCTCCGGGCGGCCACCCTCGCGCTACGGCACAGCGGTGGCGGGTCCGGACGGTCGCGTACGGGGCAGGCGGTGACGGGGAGGACGGCATGAGCGAGCGGTTGGCCGTGGTCAGCGGCGGTGGTACGGGGATCGGGGCGGCCGTGGCGCGGGCGCTCGTCGCCGACGGGTGCTCGGTGCTGGTCGTGGGTCGGCGCACGGAGGTGCTCAGCACGACGGTCGAGCGGATCGGGGCCGAGAGCGGCCGTCCCGAGGCCGTCCGGGCCGTCACGGCCGACCTCACCGACCCCGACCAGGTGGTCAAGGTGGTCGAGGCGGTCGACGGTCGGCCGGTCGACGTGCTGGTGAACAACGCCGGCGGCTACCACAGCGCGGACAACGCCACGCTCGCCGGGATCGCCGCGAACTGGCGGGCGACCCTGGACACCAACGTGCTCACCGCGGTGCTGCTCACCGAGGCGCTGCGACCGGCCCTGCGCCGGCCCGGCGGGCGGGTGATCCTGATCAGCTCCATCGCCGCGCAGCGCGGCGGTGGCGACGCGTACTCGGCGGCGAAGGCGGCGCTGCACGGGTGGGCGTACAGCCTCGCGGCCCAGCTCGGGCCGGACCAGGTCACGGTCAACGTGGTCAGCCCGGGCTACGTGGCCGAGACCGAGTTCTTCGCCGGCCGGATGACCCCGGAGGGCCACGCGCAGCGGGTGGCCGCCACCCTGGTCGGCCGGGCCGGGGTGCCGGACGACGTCGCCGAGTCGGTGCGCTACCTGGCCAGCCCCGCCGCCGGCTACGTCACCGGCCAGGTGCTCGGGGTCAACGGGGGGTCGGTGCTCGGGCGCTGACCGGTCAGTCGTTCAGCATGTCGTACGCGGCGGAAGGGGCCGGCTGGGCCTGCTCCTCGGTGAACGCGACGACCGCTGGCGCCGTACCGAAGTCGAAGTACTCGACCACGTACTCGGACGCCTTCTTCTTGCCGGCGGCCGGAATCTCCAGCGTCAGCGAGGACAGGTTGCCGTCCGCGCCGACCACCGCGCTGAGCGGAAGCTGCCCGTCGGCGTCGCCGAGTGCGGCCAGGGCGTCCGCCAGCTCCGGCGCGGCGGACAGGTCCACCACGCCGGTGTACGTGCCAGGCTCACCGGCCTGGACGTCGGTGGCCGCACGGATGATCGCGTCGGCGTTGCCCGGGTCGGTGCCCTCGTAGGTGGGCAGCGAGTCCGGCCCGTCGATCTTCGCCGGATCCAGCTCCATCCACTTGGTGGGCAGCTTCATCAGCTTCTGGATGTCCTTGGCGCCCTTGAAGTTCACCTTCATCCAGGTGCGTGCCTCGACCATCCGGAAGGACATCTCCAGCGTGAAGTCCTTGTCCTTGGTGACGGTGTCGATGTCCATGCCCCGGTTCGCCGGATCGACCACGCCGGAAACGTCGCCCGAGGAGTCGCTGGTGGTGAAGCGGAAGGCCGGGTCCTGTTCACCGGGCACGGCCGCCAGCAACTCCTGCTTCGGGTCCGGCGGTGGGGGAGCCGCTGCCGGGGTGGCCTCGTCGTCGCAGCCGGCAACCAGGGTCGCGGCCATCAGGGCGGCGGCCACGGCCGCGAGACGGCGGGTCGTGGCGGTGGTGCCGGTTCGCTGAGTCATCTCGTCTCTTTCTCGGGGATCGAACGGGAATGGTAGAACACACTCCCGGCCGCGGTCCGGCTCCGTCGCGGCGGCGCTGGTAGAAACGTCGGATGGGCCAGGAACGGACGGCGGTGCGGCAGCGGGCCGAGGCGGTGTTGCGGCGGCTGGCCGGCGCGCGGGCCCGGCTCCGCGAGGACCAGTGGCGGGCGATCGAGGCGCTGGTGGTGGACCGGCGTCGGGTGCTCTGCGTGCAGCGCACCGGCTGGGGCAAGTCGGCCGTGTACTTCGTGGCGACCGCGTTGCTGCGCGACCGCGACGGTCAGGGCGGCGGGACCGAACCCACCGGCCCGACGGTCATCGTGTCGCCGCTGCTGGCCCTGATGCGTAACCAGGTCGACGCCGCGGCCCGGGCCGGGATCCGGGCCCGCACCATCAACTCGGCGAATCTGGACGAGTGGGACGCCATCACCGCCGAGATCCACGCCGGCACGGTGGACGTGCTGCTGATCAGCCCGGAACGGCTCAACAACCCGGACTTCCGGGACGGCGTGCTGCCGAAACTGGCCGCCACCACCGGTCTGCTGGTCGTCGACGAGGCACACTGCGTGTCGGACTGGGGGCACGACTTCCGGCCGGACTACCGCCGGCTGCGTACCTTCCTCGGCAACCTGCCCGACCGCACCCCGGTACTGGCGACGACCGCCACCGCCAACGCCCGGGTGACCCGGGACGTCGCGGAGCAACTGGGCACCGAGCCGAGCACCGCGACCGGGCCGCGACCGGACGTCCTGGTGCTGCGCGGCAGCCTGGACCGGGAGTCGCTGCGGTTGGGCGTGCTCGATCTGCCGAGCCCGGCGCACCGGCTCGGTTGGCTCGCCGACCATCTCGACCAGCTCCCCGGTTCCGGCATCGTCTACACGTTGACGGTGGCCGCGGCGACCGAGACCGCCGAGTTCCTCCGCTCGCGCGGCTGGGCGGTGGCCGCGTACACCGGGCAGGCCGAGGACGCCGACCGCCGGGCCGCCGAGCAGGACCTGCTGGACAACAAGATCAAAGCCCTGGTCGCCACCAGCGCGCTCGGCATGGGTTTCGACAAGCCGGATCTGGGCTTCGTCGTGCACCTCGGCGCGCCACCGTCACCCATCGCGTACTACCAGCAGGTCGGCCGGGCCGGCCGGGCCGTCGAACACGCCGAGGTGCTGCTGCTGCCCGGTGCCGAGGACGCGGCGATCTGGCGGTACTTCGCCTCGTTGGCCTTCCCGCCCGAGGAGCAGGTCCGCGCGGTGCTGGCCGCGCTGCACACCGACCGGCCGCTGTCCACGCAGGCCCTGGAACCCATGGTGGACCTGCGCCGGGCCCGGCTGGAGCTGATGCTCAAGGTGCTCGACGTGGACGGCGCGGTCCGCCGGGTACGCGGCGGCTGGCTCGCCACCGGCGAGCCCTGGACCTACGACGAAGCCCGGCTGCGTCGCGTCGCCGCCGCCCGTACCGCCGAACAACAGGCCATGGTCGAGTACGCGGCGACGACCGGCTGCCGGATGCGTTACCTCCGGGAATGCCTCGACGACGTGGACGCGGTGGACTGCGGCCGGTGCGACCGCTGTGCCGGGCCCCTGCTCGCGTCCGAGGTTTCGGAGGCCGCGCTGACCGCCGCGCAGACCTTCCTCGGCCGCCCCGGCGTGCAGCTCGCGCCGAAGAAGCTCTGGCCGACCGGGCTGGAGTCGGTGGGCGTACCGCTGAAGGGGCGCATCGCCCCGGCGGAGCAGGCGCTGCCGGGCCGGGCCGTCGGCCGGCTGTCGGACCTCGGCTGGGGTGGCCGGCTGCGCGGGCTGGTCGGGCCGGGCGCGCCGGACGGCCCGGTGCCCGACGACGTGGCCGCCGCCGTCGTCGAGGTGCTCAAGGCGTGGGCGCACGGTGACGACCCGTGGCCGCACCGGCCGGTCGGGGTGGTCGCGGTGGGCTCCCGGACCCGCCCGGCGCTCGTCGGTTCGCTGGCCGAGCGGATCGCCGCCGTCGGCCGGCTGCCGCTGCTGGGCCAGGTGGTCCCCGCCGGGTCGGTGGCCGCCGACGGCCCCCGTGGCAACAGCGCGCAGCGGGTACGCGCCCTGCACGGCACCCTCACCGTCCCCGCCGACCTCGCCGCCGCCGTCGCCCACCTGGACGGCCCGGTGCTGCTGGTGGACGACCTGGTCGACTCCGGCTGGACCATGACCTTGGCGGCCCGGGAACTCCGCCGAGCCGGCGCCGCCGGCGTGCTGCCGCTGGCTCTCGCCCTCGCCGCCTGAGGGTGCGACCGGAACCACGATCGGGTCGGCTCGCCGGGTGCCCGATCGGCGCGGCGGTACGGTGGGCGCATGGCTGACCAGGCACCCGACGGGCCCGCGCTCGGGTCGGTGCGCACCGCCGAGCGACACATCGCCGGCCAGGAGCCCGGCGTGGCGCCGCCGGCCGGCGGGGACCCCCGCGTGGCTCCGGCCGGCGAGGTGCCTGCCCCGGCGTCGGCGGTGCCGGATCGCGCCACGCTGCGGTTGGCCCTGGTGGTCGGCGGGCTGGTGCTGGCGGTGCTGCTCGGATTCGGGCTCGGGCGGATCAACGGTGGCGGTGGTCCCACGGCGGCAGGCGACACCGGCAGCGCGCTGGCCGAGCACACCCACGCCCCCGGTGCCGGCGCGCACTCGCACGGTGCCGACCAGGACGCGGCGGCCGAGGCCGGTGGTCTGGCGGTCAGCCGGGACGGATACACACTGACCCCACTGGCCGACGAGTTCACCGTCGGGCAGGCCGGTGAACTGCGGTTCCAGATCCGGGACGGGCAGCGCCGCGCGGTCACCCGGTTCGCTGTCGCGCACGACAAGCCGATGCACGTGATCGTGGTCCGTCGGGACCTGTCCGGATACCAGCACCTGCACCCGACGATGGCGGTGGACGGCACCTGGTCGGTGCCGCTGACGCTGCCGTCGGCCGGCGTCTGGCGCGCGTACGCCGACTTCACCGCCGTCGCCGACGACGGCCGGCAGACGGCGACGACGCTCGGGGTGGACCTGGTCGCGCCGGGCGACTACGCCCCCCGTGACCTGCCCGGCCCGGCGACCACGACCAGGGTCGACGAGTTCACCGTCGAGTACCGGGGCGCTCCGCGACCGGGGCTCACCGTGCCGGTCGACTTCCGGATCACCGGGGCGGCCGGCGCGGGCCCGACGCTGGAGCGCTACCTCGGTGCGTACGGCCACCTCGTCGCCTTGCGCCAGGGTGACCTCGGCTACCTGCACGTGCACCCGGAGGCGGAACTCGTCGACGGCGCGATCCGGTTCTGGCTGACCACACCCGCGCCCGGGCGGTACCGGCTCTACCTGGACTTCGCGACCGGGGGAGCGGTACGCACGGCGGAGTTCACCGTATCGGTGTCGTAGGGCGGGTCAGCCCGCCGTCCGACGCATCGGTGCGGCGGTGGGATCCGAGGGCCGGCGGATCGGCCGGCGGGCGAGGTAGCGCAGCAGGTCGCGGATGTGGTGCTTCTCCTCCGCCGGCACCGCCGGATCCGCCAACCGTTGCAGGATCACCCGCACGTCGGCCTCCACCGGGCCGTCGTCGCCACGCCGCCACGGCCCGGAGCCCGCGTCGGGCAGACCGAGGGCGCGGAAGGCCGCCGCCACCGGCAGATCGAGCGCCGCGCAGAAGCTGCGGACCTTGGCCAGCTCGGGGTAGTCCTGCCAGTCGCCGGCGAGCCAGCGGAAGACGGTCGAGCGACCGACCCCGGTGTGGGCGGCCAGATCGGTGACGGTCCAACCGCGCTCCTCGCGAGCGTCGTCGATGGCACGGCGCACGAAACGCGCGAAGGCCATCTGCGGCGAAACCTCTGCCGAACCCATCCGGTGGGTCTTCCCTCCCGACCGGCACCCCACGGTGCGCTCTTCGAGAGTAGTACGGGAACGTTGCCGGGCAATTGACTGATCGACCAGACGATTTCGGTGGCGGGTGGCGAATCCGTCACACCGCCGGCGGCAGCTGCGCGAGCAGCGTCTCCAACCGGGGAGTGAGCTGCCACTGGGCGACGAGGTCCCGGTACTCGGCGCGCTGGGCGGCGGTCGGGTCGGCACCGGTCCGGCGGGCCCGGATGAGCAGGTTCCGCGGGGTGTGCGCGGAGTCGACGAACTCGACCACCTCGGCCCGGTAGCCGTGCAGGCGCAGCAGGCCGGCACGCAGCGCGTCGGTGAGGACGTCCGCGAACCGCTCCCGCAGGATGCCCTGCCGGGTCAGCAGCTCGTACGGCGGCGGGGCCGGCCGGTTACGCAGCTGCGCCGCGACGTCGTGGTGGCAGCACGGCGCGGCGAGCACCCAGCGGGCGCGCCAGCCCACCGCCCGGGCCAGCGCCTCGTCGGTGGCGGTGTCGCAGGCGTGCAGCGCGAGCACCAGGTCGGGCGGCGGTTCGACGGTGGCGTCGGCGATCGTGCCGGCGACGAACCGCACCCGGCCGGCCCAGCCCAGCCGCTCTGCCAGCTCGGTGTTGCGGCGGCGCTGGTCGTCGCGCACGTCCACACCCACCAGCTCGACGTCGACCCCCGCGCCGGACAGGTAGCGGTACGCGGCGAAGGTCAGGTACGCGTTGCCGCAGCCCAGGTCCACCACCCGAAGTGGCCGGTCCAACTGCCCGGCCAGTCCGTCCGGCAGGGTGGCGGTCAGCGCCCGGAGGAACGCGTCCACCTGCCGTCGCTTGGCCGCCGACCCGCCGATCTCGGCGAAGAGCGGATCGCCCGGGTCGAGCAGGTACTCCTTGCTCCGGTCGTGTCCGACGGCGGCCGGGACGGCCGACCGGCTCGCCGTGCTGCGGTGCACCTGGGCCTCGCCCGACTTGGTCACCCGTAGTTGCAGGGTGGCGTCGGTGGTCTCCACATGCCAGTTGCCGAACGGCTCGGCCAGCAGCGCCTCCACCGCCGCCTCCGCCTCCGGCCCGAAGCTGAGGTTCCGGGTGTGCGGCCGCGCTCCGTCGGAGGTGGAGATCTGCAGCCGCTGACCGGCCTTGAGCGCGACGGGGCGCAGCTCGGCCCGGGCCATCGAGGGACGCTGGCCGCGCCGTCGTCCGGCCGCCACGGCCCGGGTGAGGGCCGGTCCGAGCAGCATCGAACGGACCTCGGTCAGGGCGGAGTCCAGTGGTTCGGCCATTGCTCCATCTTCCGGGGACGATCGCGGCATCGTCAGCTGGCAGGCGGCCCACGACCCCCCCACCACGCCCACCCGCCAGCTCTGCTTCAACCGACGCACGAGTTCCGGCGGGTAACCGGTGCGTGGGTTGAAGCAGAGCAAAGGGAGCGGACAGCAAGTACCGCCCGGGCGGCGACGGGTCGGTCAGCGGCGCTGGCCGCTCTCCGCCGCCTCGGGCGGTACGTCGTCAGTCGGTGGTCGCCTCGGCCGGCGTACCGCTGTCGGCAGCGCCACCGGCACCACGGCGTCGGCGGCGTCGGCGCGGGCGCGGGGTGGCCGCAGTGGCGCCCTCCTCGTCGCGGCCGGTGGCCGCCTCGGCGGGGGCGTCGTCGACTGTCGTCGAGGCGGTTTCGGTGCCCGCCACCGCCTCGCCGGCCCGGCGACGCCGGCGACGTCGCGGGGTACGGGTGCCTTCCTCGGCGTCACCGGCGGTGGCGTCGGTCGGCGCGGCGTCGGCACCGTCCGCACGGCGACCACTGCCGCCGCGCCCGCGACCGCTCTCACCACGACCGCTCTCACCACGACCGCTCTCACCACGACCGCTCTCACCACGACCGCTCTCACCACGACCGCTCTCACCACGACCGCTCTCACCACGACCGCGGCGGCGGGCGCCGCGTGGCTCGCCCCGCCGGGAACGGCCACCACCCAGGTCCTCTTCGACCTCGGCGGCCAACCCGGCGCGGGTGCGTTCCGCGGTGGGCAGGGTGCCGGTGATCTCGGTGGAGATGTGCAGGTCGGTGTAGAGGTGCGGCGAGGTGTGGTACGTCTCCGGCGGCTCGGGCATGTCCAGGCCGAGCGTCTTGTCGATGATCCGCCAGCGGGGCATGTCGTCCCAGTCGACGAAGGTCACCGCGACACCGCTCGCGCCGGCCCGACCGGTCCGGCCGATCCGGTGGGTGTAGGTGTCCTGGTCCTCCGGACAGTCGTAGTTGATCACATGGGTGACCCCGCTGACGTCGATGCCCCGGGCCGCCACGTCGGTGGCGACCAGGGTGTCGATCTTCCCGGCCCGGAACGCCCGCAGGGCCCGTTCGCGCGCGCCCTGCCCGAGGTCGCCGTGCACCGCCGCGACCGCGAAACCCCGGAAGTCCAGGTCCTCGGCGACCCGGTCGGCGGCCCGCTTGGTGCGGGTGAAGATGATGGTCAGCCCACGGCTCTCCGCCTGGAGGATGCGAGCCACGATCTCGATCTTGTTCATCGAGTGGGTGCGGTAGACGAGTTGCTCCGTCTGCGGCGAGGGACCGGTCTCGGCGGTGTGCCCGGCGTGGATCGTGATCGGGTGGCGCAGGAAGCGTCGGGACAGCGTCACGATCGGGTCCGGCATGGTCGCGGAGAAGAGCATGGTCTGCCGGTCCTCCGGCAGCATCGCCAGGATCCGCTCGACGTCGTCCAGGAAGCCGAGGTCGAGCATCCGGTCGGCCTCGTCCAGCACCAGCGCGCGTACTCCGTGCAGCCGCAGATGCTTCTGCTTGGCGAGGTCCAGCAGACGCCCCGGCGTGCCGACGAGAATCTCGACACCCTTGCGCAGCGCCTCGATCTGCGGCTCGTACGCGACACCGCCGTAGATCGGCAGCACGCGTACGCCCCGGGTGCGGCTGGCGGCGGCGATGTCCTTGGCGACCTGGATGCCCAGCTCGCGGGTTGGTACGACGACCAGGGCCTGCGGCAGCCCGTCGCCACCCTCGTCGGGTGCGAAGACCCGCTCCAGCAACGGCACGCCGAAGCCCAGCGTCTTGCCGGTGCCGGTCGGTGCCTGCCCGATCAGGTCAGCTCCGCGCAACGCGATCGGCAGCGCGTACTCCTGGATGGCGAAGGCGCGGGTGATGCCGGCCGCGGCCAGCGCGTCGACGGTCTCGGCGCGCGCGCCGAGCTCGGCGAAGGTCGGTGCCTCCGGTCGGACCGGGGCGGTAGGGGCCAGTTCCTGGCCGTCGATGATGTCTTGAATCGGCTCGCTCATATGGATTTGGGGGTGCCCTCTCGTGGGTGCGCCCCGTCATGTCCATCAGGGCGCGTTCGGTATTGCGCGGGCCACACGGTCGGCGGCAGAAAGCCGAGCGGACCGGGCCGCACGCGCGCCGCGGGTCGGACTTCGACCGGATCGGAGTTGACTCCGGCCGGATCGGCACCTACGGCAACTCCTCCATGCTACCTGAACGGGTTAAACAGCGTCCCGATTCCACGGGGCGGGCAACGGCGCAAAGGTTTGTAAGTGACCCGTATCACAAATCGCCGGGATGGTCGGCGATTTCGGCGCGGGTCTGCCGCACCCCCGGCCGGACGGTAGCCTGCGCACGTGTCCGCCCCCACCCCGCCCGGCCACGGCGTTCCGGCCGCGCCCGGCGACGCCCCGGTCCCGCCCGGCGACGCCGTCACCGACCTGCTCGGTCTGGTGGCCCTCGGCGAACTGCTCGCCTTCGACCGGATGGCCGCCGACGCCCGGCTCGCCCCCGACCTGCGTCGCCGGGCCGCACTGAGTGAGATGGCCGCTGCCGAGATCGCCAACTACCGGCGGGTGGCCGACCGACTCACCGCGCTCGGCGTGCCGCCGGACGACGCGATGGCGGCGTACGTCACACCGCTGCAGGCGTACCACGACTCGACCGAGCCCCGCGACTGGGCCGAAGCGGTCACCAAGGCGTACGTCGGTGACGCCATCACCGACGACTTCCTTCGGGAGATCGCCACAGCGCTCGCCGAACCCGAGCGCCAACTGGTCGTCGACGTGCTGCACGAGTCGCGGTACGCGGAGTTCGCGGCGGCCGAGATCCGGCTCGCCATCGAGGCCGATCCGACCGTGGCGGGCCGACTGTCGATGTGGGCCCGCCGCCTGGTGGGCGAGGCGCTGTCCCAGGCGGGACGGGTCGCCGCCGCCGACCACCGGGCCCTCACCGCGCTGCTCGTCGCGGGTGGTCGGGTCGACGTGGCGGAACTGTTCCGGCGGCTGACCGACGCGCACACGGCACGGATGGTCGCCGTCGGGCTCAACAACTGAGACCGGCAACAGGAGTGCGGCGGTCGGACCCCTTCCGCTGATCCTGTCGCCGGTCCGTCGGAACGTCAGCGGACGGTGAAACCGACCGCTCGGGGGGACGCCTCGGCGATCTCGACGTAGGCGACCTTGCCGACCGGCACGATGATCCGCCGCCCCTTCTCGTCGGTCAGGGAGAGGGTGCCCTCGCCCCTGGCGACGGCGTCGGTCACGATCCGCTCGATCTCGGCCGGCGACTGTGCGCTCTCCAGGACCAGCTCGCGCGGCGCGTACTGCACGCCGATCTTGACCTCCACTGTGCCTCCTCCATCGGGCGAAATGGCCGCCCTGCGAAGGCTATCCGATCACAAGGTCGAAGGTCAGGCTGACTCACCTTGCAGCGGAAAGCTGGCGATGCCCCGCCAGGACAGCGCCGCGACCAACGCCTCGGCCTCGGCCTTGGGCACCTGGCGGCCGCCGGCCAGCCAGAACTGCGCGGCGGTCTCGGCCGCGCCCACCAGGCCAGAGGCGAGCAACTCGGCGTGCGCCCGGCTGACTCCGGTGTCCGAGATGATCGTGTCGGTGATCGCCGCGATGCAGCCCTGCTCGACCCGCTCCACGCGCTGCCGCACAGCCGGTTCGTTGCGCAGGTCCGACTCGAAGACCAGGCGGAAGGCCTCGCTCTCGTGATCGACGAAGTCGAAGTACGCCCGTACCGACGCGCTGACCCGCTCCTTGTTGTCGGTGGTGCTCGCCATGGCGTCGTGCACCTTGGCGACCATCGCGTCACAGTGCGTGTCGAGCAGCGCGAGATAGAGCTCCATCTTGCCCGGGAAGTGCTGGTACAGCACCGGCTTGGAGACCCCGGCCCGCTCGGCGATGTCGTCCATGGCCGCAGCGTGGTAGCCCTGCGCGACGAACACCTCCTGAGCAGCGGCGAGTAGCTGCTTGCGGCGCGCCGAACGGGGCAGGCGCGTGGGTCGGCCGGCGGTCTGGGCGCCGTTCCCCACAGCGGTCATGGGAACCTCCGAGGTTGTCGTACGGGCCGGCATTTCACCCGAACCGGTCGGGGCCACTCGGCCCCTCGCGGAATTGGCCCGCCGCTGTAACTTATCGCCACTGTCGCCACACGGTAGCCTCAGCGGGGGCGACCAAGGAGCGCGCGGTGAGTGAAACAGGGCAACCCGGTGCCGCCACCCCGGGAGAGCACGGCGACGGGACGGGTCAGCGCGATGACCTGGCCCGTTCCGGCGACGGGTGGTCGGCGTCCCCGGTCGACTGGTCGTGGGGCCCCGAGGTCGTGCCCGGCTCCGACGCGACCGGTTCGCGGTCGGAGTCTCCGTCCGGTTGGGCCACCGCCTCGTCACGCCACGCCGACCTGCCGGCTCCCGTCGGTGAGCAGGCGGAGCCCGAGCGGCCCGTCCGGGTCAACGGCAACCACGTCAACGGCCACCAGCCGAACGGCACGCCCGTCGCCGAGCAGTCCGCCGCTGGCCGGCACGTCCCGGTGAGCGCGCCACCCGGCCCGCGCGGGCCGGCCCCGGACGCGGGCAAGGACCGCCTCGTCGTGCCGGCGCCCCGACCGGTGCCCTCCGGCGAGCGGCCGGGCACCGCGGGAGTTGGTCGGCCGACCTCGTCGCCCCCGGCCGTGCAGGTGCCGCCGGTCGGCACCGCCCCCTCCGGCTTCGAGATGCCACCCGGCCTGCACGCGCCCTCCGCCGACGGCTGGCAGCACGGCTGGGACGACGGTCTTCGGCCGGAGCCGGCCGGTGAGCCCTGGCCGACCGCACCCGCCGCCGATCCGGCGGCCGGGCCGGCTGACAGCCCTTCGGTCGACGGCACCGACCAGCCGGCCCGCTGGCCGGCCGCGTCGGGCGGCACCGACCAGCCGGCCGGTTGGTCGCCTGCCGAACCGCCCGTCGGAGGCACGGACCGGCCGACCTGGGCCCAGCCCGACCCGGCCCGCGACTGGGCGCCGCCGTGGGCGCGGGACGAGGACGCGGCCACCGACCGTCGGCTCCGGGAGGCGTCGGCCCGGAACTGGGCCAGCGAGCCCAGCCGCCCGTACGAGCCGCTCCGCGCCGAGCCGACGCGACCGTACGAGCCGGTTCGCGCGGAGCTGCCCCGGCCGTACGAAGCCCGTCGGGATGCCGAGCCCGCTCCGGAAGGACAGCCCCCCAGCGCGCCCGACCCGGCCGACCAGCCGGCCGCCGTCGATCCGACCAGTGCCCCTCCGACCAGTGCCCCTCCGGCCTCACCGCGTCCCACCTGGGCGCGTTCGGCCGATCTGCCGCCGGCCGCGGAGCGTCCGTCCTGGGCGCTGCCCTCCGCCAGCGACGATCCGGCCAGCGCACCGTCGGCCCCGCAACGGCCGTCGTGGGCGCGGGCACCCGAGGTGCCGCCGACGGCGGAGCGTCCGTCGTGGGCGTTGCCGCCGGTCAGCGGCGCGCCGGCGAACGAGGGCCCGCCCTGGGGCACGCGGAACGACGAGGCGCCGCCGTGGGGCAACCGGTCCGGCGGCCAGCCGGCCGACGAACGTCTGCCGTGGGCGCTGCGCCCGGCCAGTTCCCCGCCGGCCGGTACGCCGTCCGGCGCGGTCGATCCGACAAGCGCCCCACCAGCCGGAGCCCGACCGCCGGCCCCCACCCCCGGCGTACCGCAGCCGGCCGAGTCGAGCCGCCGGGAGACATCCGCGCCCGACCCGACGCCGCCGGTCGCTGAGGTCCGGTCGACCGGCGAGCCTCCGGGGTATCGACCGTTCCGGCTGCGGCCGGTTCCGGACGAGCCGGCACCCGCGCCCGCCCCGGTTTCCGCGCCGCCCGATCCGACCACCGGGACGGCCCCGCCCGGCCAGGCCCCGGGTGCGTCCGATCGCCGCGAACGCACCCCCTCTGCACCCGTCCCGACGAGTGCAGCCCCCTATGCGGCACGCCGGTCCGCGCCCGATCCGGTCCCGCCGACCGAGCCGGCCGGCGACCGTTCGCAGGACCGCACCACGGCGGTGTTGCCGCAGCGCGTCCCCGCCGAACCGGACGTGCCCGTCGTGCCGGAGCCGCCAGCTGTGGAGCCACCCGCCGAAACCCCGGAACTCGCCCGGATCGCCACTCATCTTCGCCGTGACGACGAGCCCGCCCCGCTGCGGGACCGCCCGGAGGGCTTCGACGTCAACGCGATCCTCGCCGCCGTTCGCGGCGTCGAGGGCGTACGCGACGCCGAGCTGCGGCGTACCCCCGCCGGAGCGCACAGTCTCCGCCTCGACCTCGCTGACGGTGCCGACCCGGCCGAGGTGAGCCGGCATGTCGCCCGGTTGTTGCAGGAGCGGATGGGACTGGCTGCGGCGCCTCGCGGCCTGCCCGGCGTGCCCGCCGTGCCGGTGCGTCGGCGCGCCACGGAGAGCCGGAGCGAGACGGGTGAGACGCGCCCGGCCGCGGAGTCACGGCGCCCCTCCGCCAGACCCGGCGGCACCCGGACGGAAACTCCGCCGAGCCGGCCGGAGACCGTGCCGGAGACCACCCGGCGGCGCCGGCAGTCACCGGCCCCGAACCGGGGTCGGGCGGTCGTCGACGAGTCGGGTGCGCCCGGCAGTCCGGCGACCCTCGCTGCGTCCTACTCCGGCGGGCAACTCACCACGACCGAGTCCGCGCCGTCGCGACCACTGGACACCGGTGGGGTGCCGGGCCCCCGGGTGGTGCTCGACCACGTCCAGGTGAGCACGTTCGGGCTCGACGCGAACGTCGAGGTCCGGCTGGTCGCGGGCAACCGGAACGCCTCGGGGCACGCCACCGGGCCCGCCGTGGACGGCTTCGTGCTGCGGTTGTGCGGGGTCGCCGCGGCGGCGGCGATCGACGAGCTTCTCTACGCCGCCGGTCCCACGGCCGAACGTGGACGGTGTTTCGTGGAGCACGCCGCGGTGGTGCCGTTCGGCAACTGCGAGGTGGCCACCGTGGTGGTGCTGCTGGTCTGCGACGGGTGGGTCGAGCAGTTGGCCGGGTCCGCCCTGGTGGCCGGCGATCCCCGGCAGGCGGTGGTGCGGGCGACCCTGGCCGCGGTCAACCGTCGACTGGAGGCGCTGCTGGCGTGAGCCGTTCCAGGCAGACTGGAACGGTGAAGCCTGCCACCCTCTGGCCCGAACGGCTGTTGCCCGCTCACTCGGTCCCGCCGCCCTGGCCGGGGCGGGAGGTGCGACTGGACGGAGCTGTCACCTACGTCCGGGAGACGCCGGCCACCGGTCCGAACGCCGAACCGGCGTTGTACGTGCACGGCCTCGGCGGCTCGTCGCAGAACTGGACCGACCTGGCCGGCCTGCTCGCCGATCGGCTCGACGGTCAGGCGATCGACCTGCCCGGCTTCGGTCGCAGCGAGCCGGGCCGGCGCTACACCGTGCCGGTCTTCGCGGACCGGGTGATCCGCTGGATCGAGTACTCCGACCGCGGGCCGGTGCACCTGTTCGGCAACTCGCTGGGCGGTGCGATCTCGGTGCGGGTGGCGGCCCTCCGGCCGGATCTGGTCCGGACGCTGACCCTGGTGTCGCCGGCCCTGCCGTTTCTCGACTTCCGTCGGTCGTTGCAGGGACGGATGCTGCCCCTGCTGGCGATCCCCCGGGGCGAACGGGTGGCCGCCTGGCGGCTGGCCCAGCTCGCGCCGGAGGTGATGGCCCAGCAGGTGATGAAGGCGTGCGTGGCCGATCTCAGCCGGATCAGCGACCAGCGTCGGCGCGAGGCGCTGGAGGAGATCCGGGTCCGCTACGAGGCGGCGCACTACGCGGCGGCGTACGTGCGTACCTTCCGTGGCCTGGTCTCCAGCTTCGTGCGGTCGTACCTGCCCGGTTCGGGCTCGCTGTGGCGGATGGCCGGTACGGTGCGCGCACCCTCGCTGGTCATCGGGGGACGGCAGGACCGGCTGGTCGACGTACGGGTGGCTCCGCAGGCCGCACGGGTGATTCCGGACAGCCGGCTCCTCATGATCAACGGTGTCGGGCACGTGGCCCAACTGGAGGTGCCACGCCTGGTGGCCCGGGCGGTGCTGGGGCTGCTCGCCGAGACAGGGGAACCCGCCCGGCGGGCCGACCTGGCAGGATGACCGGGTGCCCAGCCCTGGTAGCCGTCGACGATCGGCTCGTTCCGCTGGCCGTCATGCCGTCCGGCGAGGTCCCCACCACCGTGATCGAGCGACGGCTCCGGCCGCCTCCGCCGAGCGTGCGGGCCGACGCGGGCTCGCAGCGGGAGCGCTGATCCGGGTGGCGGTGCTGGTGGCGGCCGTCGGTGCCGCGGTGGCGATGGTGGCCGGCGGCACCGGTGTGGGCTCCGGGGCGGCCGACGAGGTCGAACCGGTGGTCACCGGGCCGGCCGTGGCCCCGTCGTCTCCGGCGCCCGTGCGGACACCGTCGCCGGTGGCGGTGTCCCCGTCGCCCGCGCCACCGGTCCTGCGGGAGCCCGGTTCGATCCCGTCGACCGGTCCGGGGCGGTTCGGCTACGACGACCGGACCGGCCCGGTGCTGGGTACGACCGGCGACCTCCGGCGCTACCGGGTGGCGGTGGAGTCCGGCTCCGGCGTGGACGTGGGCGAGTTCGCCCTGGCGGTGCGGACGGCGCTGGCCGGCCCGGGCAGTTGGGTGGACAGTGGTCGACTGCGGCTGCGGCAGGTCGAGCGCTCCGCTCGTCACGACTTCACCGTCTACCTGGCCACGGCCGGGACGGCGGGTCGGATGTGCGCCGCCGGAGGGGTGGACATCCGGGTCGGTGGCCGGCCGTACACCTCCTGCCGGGCGCCGGGGAAAGTGATCATCAACCTGGACCGGTGGCGACTGTCGGTTCCGCACTTCGTCGAGGCCGAGGTGCCGCTGTCGCTCTACCGGACGTACGTGGTCAATCACGAGGTCGGGCACGAGCTGGGCAATCGGCACGAGCGCTGCCCGGGGCGCGGCGAGCCGGCTCCGGTGATGATGCAGCAGACGCTCTTCCTCAAGGGGTGCGTCGCGAACCCGTGGCCGTACCTGGACGGTCGGCGGTACCAGGGCCCGCCACTCTGAGCGGCAGCCGGACGATCAAAACGCGGTGATGTGCCGGAAAGAGATGCGACGATGGCCTCATGCCCTCTTCGCCCCTTTGGCGGGATTGTGACCGCTCGGCTCGACCGCCGGAACCGGAGGGTCGGCCCCGCCGACCGGTGGTGCCGCACCGGGTGGTCGTGACCCTGGGCATGGTGCTGGTGCTGGCCGCCACCGCGGCGGTGCTGCTGGTCCGGACCGGTCAGCGGATGGCCGAGCCGGACCAGGGCTTCGGCGACCGGGTCGCCTCCGGGGCGGGTGGCGACGAGCAGTCCGTTCCGGGCAGGTATCCGTGGGTGGGCGACGGCAGCTTCACGGTGGCCGGTGACCACTCGCCGGTGCACGGCGAGGGCGGTCCGGTGGCCCGCTACCGGGTCGCCGTCGAGCAGGGCGCCGGCCAGGATCCGGCCGCCTTCGCCGCCGTGGTCGACGGGGTGCTGGCCGACCCGCGTAGCTGGATCGGCACCGGGGAGCTGCGGGTGCAGCGGATCGCCGAGGCGGACGCGGCCGACTTCACCATCTACCTGGCCACCCCGCGAACCTCCGAGGCGATGTGCGCCGAGGGGGGACTGAGTACCGAGGGCTACACCTCCTGCCGGCTGCCCGGGCAGGTCATCATCAATCTGGCCCGCTGGCTGGAGGCGGTGCCGGACTACGGCGCCCCGCTCGAGGTCTACCGGGCCTACGTGATCAACCACGAGGTCGGGCACGAATTCGGGGAGGGGCACGAGGCGTGCCCGGCACCGGGAGACCCGGCGCCGGTGATGCAGCAGCAGACGTACGGGCTGGATGGCTGCCTGCCGAACGCCTGGCCGATTCTCGACGGTCGCCGGCACGCCGGTATTCCCGCTCCCGCATAGCGGGCGACGTGTCGCTGCTCATGGTCGATGGGCACGTCGGCGAGCGACAATGGCCCGGTTGTCCGCCACATCGATCCCGGGGAGTCCACCGTGTCGTTGCCCCCGCTCGTCGAACCCGCCGCCGAGCTGACCGTTGACGAGATCCGCCGCTACTCGCGTCACCTGATCATCCCCGACGTCGGGGTCACCGGGCAGAAGCGGCTGAAGAACGCCCGGGTGCTCTGTGTCGGCGCGGGTGGCCTCGGTTCGCCCGCCCTGATGTACCTGGCCGCCGCCGGTGTCGGCACGCTGGGCATCATCGACTTCGACACCGTCGACGAGTCCAACCTCCAGCGCCAGATCATCCACGGGGTCTCCGACGTCGGACGCTCGAAGGCCGAGTCGGCCGCGGCGAGCATCCGGGAGATCAACCCGCTGGTGAATGTCGAGATCCACAACACCGCGCTGGACCGGGACAACGTCCGCGACATCTTCGCCCAGTACGACCTGATCGTCGACGGCACCGACAACTTCGCCACCCGCTACATGGTCAACGACGCGGCGGTGCTGCTCGGCAAGCCGTACGTCTGGGGGTCGATCTACCGCTTCGACGGCCAGGCGTCGGTGTTCTGGGCCGAGCACGGTCCCTGCTACCGCTGCCTCTACCCGGAGCCCCCGCCGCCGGGCATGGTGCCCTCCTGCGCCGAGGGCGGCGTGCTCGGTGTGCTCTGCGCCTCGATCGGCTCGATCCAGGTCAACGAGGCGATCAAGCTGCTCGCCGGCATCGGCGAGCCGCTGGTCGGCCGGTTGATGGTCTACGACGCCCTGGAGATGAGCTACCGCAAGATCAAGGTCCGGAAGGATCCGAACTGCGTGCTCTGCGGGGAGAACCCGACGCTCACCGACCTGATGGAGGACTACGAGGACTTCTGCGGCGCGGTGTCGGTGGAGGCCCAGGAGGCGGTGGTCGACGCGACCATCACCGCGTCCGAGCTGAAGGAGTGGCAGGACGCCGGCAAGGACATCTTCCTCGTCGACGTCCGGGAGCCGGCCGAGTACGAGATCGTCCGCATCCCCGGTGCCACCCTGATCCCCAAGGGCGAGATCCTCTCCGGTGAGGCGCTGTCCAAGCTTCCGCAGGACCGGCAGATCGTGCTGCACTGCAAGTCCGGCGTCCGCTCCGCCGAGGCGTTGGCCGCGTTGAAGGCGGCCGGTTTCCGCGACGCGGTGCACGTGCAGGGCGGCGTGCTCTCCTGGATCAAGCAGATCGATCCCTCGCTGCCCGCGTACTGATCCGCCGTCGAGGGCCCCGTCGCCCATCTCCATGGGGGCGGGGCCCTTCGCCGCCACCCTGCCGTCGGTCGGATCTCACCTATCCGTCCTCCTGAGGCGAGATCACGTTTGCGCCGGTAGCGTGGCCGCGTGGTCGACATCGACGCCGCTATCGGATTCGTGGTGGCTCACGGGGACGCGGTGGAGCGTGCCCGCCTGTCCTGGTTGCGTACCGGCACGCAGCCGTCGCCGGAAGTGCTCGACAGCGCCGAGGTCGGGCAGACACTCGGCGGCGGCTGGCCGGCGTCCTGGGGCGACGAGGTCGCGTCGGTGGACGCGACCTGCTTCCGTCTCGCCGAACTGGACGACCTCGGTGCGCTCGGCCGGCCGAGCGCGCGTCGGGCGCTGGACTGGCTCGCCGCCGGCCAGCAACCCGACGGTTGCTGGGAGGAGGACCGGGCCCTCGCGGACTCCGCGCCCGAGTGGGCCCGTCCGGGTGATCCGGAGGCGCGGCTGTACCTGACCGCCAACGCCGCGTTCTGGCTGACGGTGGCGGGCCTGGACGCGCGGGCTGCCGGCCCGTTGGACCACCGCGTCGGCGGGGCCTACGCCGGTGTGGTGCAGGCCGCCGGCCAGGCGCTCGCCGCCCACCTGCGCCCGGACGGCAGTTGGCCGTCCTTCCTGGCCGCCGGTTGGCTCAGCGCGGCCGTCCTGCACCGGCAGCAGATGTTCTACGAGTCGGCGCAGATCAAGGCGGTGCTGGCGGAGCGGTTGCCGCAGGCGTCGGCGGCCGATGCCGCCTGGCTCGCCGTGACGCTGCGCCGGGTGGGCGTCGACCATCAGGAGTGGACGCTTGTCGCCGCCCGACGCCGGCTCACCGAGACGCAGCGCAGCGACGGCGGCTGGAGCAGCGACGACGGCCACCAGTTCGACGTACACGCCACCCTCGCCGTCATCCGCGCCTTCCGCTGACCCCGTCCTCCCCGCGGCCCCTCACAGCGTTGATCATGAGGTTAGCTGCGCGGAAAGCGCTTGCCGGAACCGCTAACCTCATGATCAACGGGGGAGGCGAGGGTGGGTCAGGTGCGGAGGTGGCCGGTGCCGGTTACCACGTACTTGGTGCTGGTGAGTTCGGGGAGGCCCATGGGGCCACGGGCGTGCAGCTTCTGGGTGGAGATGCCGATCTCCGCACCGAAGCCGAACTCGCCGCCGTCGGTGAACCGGGTCGAGGCGTTCACCATCACGGCCGCCGCGTCGACCCGGGCCACGAACTCCCGGGCGGTCGACTGTGAGTCGGTGACGATCGCCTCGGTGTGGCCGCTGCCGTGGCGCCGGATGTGCGCGACCGCCGCGTCAAGTGAGTCGACGACGGCGGCGGAGATGTCCGCGCTGAGGTATTCGGTGCCGAAGTCCTCGTCGGTGGCCGCCACCACCGCGTCGGAGTAGGCCGCGACCCGGGCGTCGCCGTGCACCGTCACCCCGGCCTCGGCGAACGCGGCGAGCATCGCGGGCAGGAAGACGTCGGCGACGTCGGCGTGCACCAGTAGCGACTCGGCGGTGTTGCAGGTGGACAGCCGCTGCGTCTTGGCGTTGAGCGCGATCGACACCGCCATCGAGACGTCGGCGGCGGCGTCCACGTAGACATGGCAGTTGCCCACCCCGGTCTCGATCACCGGCACTGTCGACTCCTCGACCACGGTGCGGATCAGCGATGCTCCGCCACGCGGGATCAGCACGTCGACGAGCCCTCGGGCCCGCATCAGCTCCTTGACCGAGTCGCGGGTGCTGGCGTCGACAAGTTGCACCAGGTCGGCGGGGAGGCCGGCCCGGTCGATCGCGTCACGCAACACCGAGACCAGGGCCGCGTTGGAGTGCGCGGCCGAGGAGGAGCCACGCAGCAGCGCGGCGTTGCCGGCTTTCAGGCAGATCCCGGCGGCGTCCACCGTCACGTTGGGCCGCCCCTCGTAGATGATGCCGACCACCCCGAACGGCACCCGGACCTGCCGCAGCTCCAGCCCGTTGGGCAGGGTCGAGCCGCGGACCACCTCGCCCACCGGGTCGGGCAGCGCGGCCATCTGGCGCAGCGCGTCGGCGATGCCGGCCACCCGCCCCTCGTCGAGGGCGAGCCGGTCCAGCACGGCCGCGCTCAGCCCGGCGTCCCGTCCGGCCGCCAGGTCCGCGGCGTTCGCGGCGAGGATCTCCGGCGTACCCGCCACCAGCGCGTCGGCCATCGCGTGCAGCGCGGCGTCCTTGGTGGTACGCGTGGCCACCGCAAGCGTCTCCGCCGCCGTTCGCGCCCGGCGGGCCTGCTCGCTCACGCTCATCTTCACTCCTCAGGTGTCGGCCCTGATCGGGCGATTCACAGCAGCACCAGGTCGTCGCGGTGGACGACCTCCCGTTCGTACGCCGGGCCGAGTGCCGCGGCGAGGTCGGCGGTCGACCGCCCGAGCAGGCCGGGCAGTTCGATCGCGTCGTAGTTGACCAGCCCCCGGGCCACCGGCGCGCCGGAGGTGTCGACGAGGTCGACCGGGTCGCCGGCGGTGAAGGCACCGTCCACGGCGGTTATCCCGGCGGGCAGCAGCGACTTGCGTCGGCCCACCACGGCGGCCACCGCGCCCGGGTCGAGGTGCAGTCGCCCCCGGGGCGCGGTGGCGTGGGCGAGCCAGAACAGCCGGGCGGCGGGTCGCCGGAGGCTGGGGTGGAAATAGGTGCCGACCGGCTCGCCGGCCAGCGCGGCGACCGCCTGGGTGGCGGAGGTGAGCACCACCGGGATGCCGAAACCGGTGGCGATCCGGGCCGCCTCGACCTTGGTCACCATGCCACCGGTACCGACCCCGGCCCGGCCGCTGCCGCCGATCTCGACACCGAGCAGATCCGCCTCGTCGCGTACCTCGGCGATACGGCGGGAGCCGGGCCGGGTCGGGTCACCGGTCCAGAGGGCGTCGACGTCGCTGAGGAGCACCAGCAGGTCGGCGTCGACGAGCGCGGCCACCAGCGCGGCCAGCCGGTCGTTGTCGCCGAACCGGATCTCCTCGGTGGCGACCGTGTCGTTCTCGTTGACGATCGGCACCGCCCGCAGGTCGAGCAGCTTGCGCAGGGTGCGGTACGCGTTGCGGTAGTGGGCCCGCCGGGTCACGTCGTCGACGGTGAGCAGCACCTGACCCACGGTGCGGCCGTGCCGGGCGAAGGCGGCCGCGTACCGCCCGATCAGCAGGCCCTGGCCGACGCTGGCGGCGGCCTGCTGGGTGGCCAGGTCACGCGGTCGCCGGGGCAGCCCGAGCGGGGCGAGGCCGGCGGCGATCGCGCCGGAGGAGACCAGCACCACCTCGCGGCCGTCGGCGGCCCGTAGACCGAGGGCGTCGACGAGCGCGTCCACCCGCCCGTCGTCCAGGCCGCCGGTGGCGGTGGTCAACGAGGAGGACCCGATCTTGACAACGACCCGCCGGGCCGCGGTGACTGCGTCGCGCACCCGCCCATTCTGCGCTGTCGTCGCGGCGTGCCCCGCCGCCGTTCCCATAGTCTGGCCGCTTGTGACACCTGACGAGTACGTCGAGGCGGTGCTGGAACTGGTCGACCGGATCCCGGCCGGCCGGGTGATGTCGTACGGGGCGGTGGCCGACGCGTTGGCCGAGCGCTCCGGGCGGGCGTCGGCCCGGCTGGTCGGGGCGATCATGGCGCGCCACGGTGGTGCGGCCCCGTGGCACCGGGTGGTGAACGCGTCCGGCGGTCTGCCGCCCCGGCTGGCCCGCGAGGCGCGGGCACGTTGGCTCGCCGAGGGGACGCCGCTGCGTGGTACCGGGGTGGACATGCGGTCGGCCGGGTGGTGGCCCGGGCAGGGGATGTGACCCCCACCATAACGTGAGTAATATTCGGCCCCATGACCGCGTTGCCGGGTGGCTCCGGCCCCACGCCCACCCCCGGACAGCCCGCGCCCGCTGCCGGTCCGGCGGCCCCCGGCACGGCACCCGCCGCCGCACCCACGTCGGCCGCTTCCGCCGCCGCGCCCACGACGGCCGCTTCCGGCGCGACCCCGCAGGGGACCGGCGCGCTGCCCCGAGGGGTGCACGCCGGCTACGCGCTCGGCTCGCTGGCGACCGGGGCCTTCGGCACCGTGCCGGGTCTGCTGCTGCTGCCCTACCTCACCGACACGCTCGGGGTGGCCGCCGGGGTGGCCGCCCTGCTGGTGCTGCTGCCGAAGGCGTGGGACGTGCTGGTCAACCCGGTCGCCGGGCGGATCTCCGACCGCACCCGGTCGCGCTGGGGAGCCCGTCGTCCGTACCTGCTCTTCGGTGGGCTGGCACTTGCCGTCCTCTTCGGGGCCATCTTCGCCGCGCCGTTCGGAGCCGGTCCCGCGTCCGGGGCGTACGTCGCCGTCGCGTTCCTGGCCACGGCGACCGCGTTCGCCTTCTTCCAGGTGCCGTACGTGGCGATGCCGGCCGAGCTGACAAGTGACTACGCCGAGCGCACCCGGATGATGACCTGGCGGATCGCGGTGCTGGCGCTGGCCATCCTGGTCGCCGGTGCGGTGGCACCGCTGGTGCGCGACGCGGCCGGCGGAGGCGTTCCCGGGCACCGGTGGATGGGCGTCTTCGTGGCCGCCCTCATCGCGCTCGGCGCCGTCGGCGCCTTTCTCGGCACCCGGTCCGCCCCGCAGGGCACGATCGGCGAGAGCGAGCCGAGCCTGCGCGCCCAACTCACCGTCGCCGCCCGCAACCGGCCCTTCCGGGCGCTGCTGCTCTGCTTCGTGGTGCAGTCCGCCGGGGTGGCCACCATCCTCGCCGGGGTCCAGTACTTCGCCGACCACGTGCTGGAGGATCCGGCGACCGGCCCGACGGTGCTCTTCGTCTGCTTCGTCGGCCCGGCGCTGGTGGTGATGCCGCTCTGGTCCCGGGTGGGTGCGCGGGTGGGCAAGCTCGCCGCCCTGGTGGCGGCGTCACTGATCCTGGCGGCCGGCGGGCTGGCGTTGGTCGCCGCGCCGGTGCTGCCGGCCGCCCTGGTCTACCTGCTGGTCGCGCTCCTCGGCGTCGGGTACGCCGGACAACAGGTGTTCGCGCTGGCCATGCTCCCGGACTGCATCGCGTACGACACCGCGCGCACCGGCCGTCGGCAGGCCGGGGTCTTCACCGGCGTGTGGACGGCCGGTGAGACCTTCGGTCTGGCCCTCGGTCCCGGCATCTACGGGCTGGTGCTCGCCCTGACCGGCTACGTCTCCTCCACCACCGGCGCCTCCGCCGCCCAGTCCGACACCGCCCGGCTCGGCGTCCTGCTCGGCTTCACGGTCCTGCCCGCCCTCCTGATCGGCCTGGCCACCCTCCTGCTGCGCCCCTACGACCTGACCCCGGCCCGCCTCACCTCCCCCACCCCGCCCCCGACCACCGCCGATCATGCGGTGGTGGCCGGAACAGAAGCCGCAGGAATCCACGGAAAGGGCGCCACCACTCCATGATCGACGAGAACCGGCCGGACGGGATGCCGGCGGAGCAGGTGCTGGCGGAGATCCGCGAGCTGCGGGCGCTGGATCGGCCGACACACGGGGGGCGGCTGTTCGCGTACGTGTACGACCCCGCGGTGCCCGGGCTGGACGCGCTCGCCGCCGCCGCGTACGCCGAGAGCGCCCACGTCAACGGGCTCGACCCGACCGCCTTCCCGTCCCTGCTGGCCATGGAGAACACGCTTGTCGCGGCGGCGGCGCGGCTGCTCGGCGGCGGGCCGGGCACCACCGCTGCGGACGTCGTCGGCAGCGTCACCAGCGGCGGCACCGAGTCGCTCATCCTGGCCGTGAAGACCGCCCGGGACGCCCGGCCGGACATCGCGGCACCCCGGATCGTGGTACCGACAAGCGCCCATGCCGCCTTCGCCAAGGCGGCCCACTACCTGCGGGTGGAACTCGACACCGTGCCGGTCGACCCGGGCACCCTGCGGCCGGCCGTCGCCGACGTGGCCGCCGCCCTGCGGCCGGAGACGGTGCTGGTGGCCTGCTCCGCCCCCTCGTACGCGCACGGCGTCGTGGACCCGGTCGAACAGATCGCCGAGGTGGCCGCCGCCGCCGGGGTCCGTTGCCATGTGGACGCCTGCTTCGGCGGCTGGACGCTGCCGTACCTGCGGCGCCTCGGCCTGCCGGTGCCCCCGTTCGACCTGTCCGTGCCCGGCGTCACCTCGATCTCGGTTGACCTGCACAAGTACGCGTACGCGCCGAAGGGCGTGTCGGTGCTGCTGCACCGGGATCCGCACCTGCGTGCTCCGCAGTACTTCGCGTACGCCGACTGGCCCGGGTACACCATGATCAACCCAGTGATCTCCTCCACCCGCTCCGGTGGGCCGATCGCCGCCGCGTACGCCACGGTGCGGCATCTCGGTGACGACGGCTACCTGGAGCTGACCCGCTCCACCTGGGCGGCGGTGTGCACCCTGGCCGAGGCGGTACGCGGCGCCGACGGGTTGCGGCTGGTCGCCGAGCCGGAGTCGACGGTGGTCTGCTTCACCGCCACCGAAACCGGGCCGGACCTGTTCATGCTGGTCGACGAGTTGGCCGCGCGGGGCTGGCACACCCAGCCCCAACTGTCGTACGCCGGCCTGCCGCCAAGCGTGCACCTCACGGTGACCGCCGCGGTGGCGCCGCGGGCGGCGGAGTTCGGTCCCGACCTGGCCGACGCGGTCGCCGCCGCCCGTGCGGCGGGCCCGGTCGGGTTGCCGCCGCAGCTGCGGGCCCTGGCCGGCACGCTGGCGCCGGAGGAGCTGACCGGCGACCTGGTCGCCGGGCTCGCCGCCGGCCTCGGGCTGGGCCCGGGCGGTGGGCTGCCGGAGCGGATGGCCCCGGTCAACACGCTGCTCGACGCCGCCCCACCGGCGCTGCGTGAACGGCTGCTCGTCGAGTTCGTCAGCCTGCTGCAACGTCCCACGTGGTAGCGCCCACCGGTCCCTGATCGCGCACCGCCCGGCGACCTCCTCGCCGGGCAGCGGCCACCGCACCCGTCGGGCCGCTGTGGTTGACTGTCGGGGACGGGAGGGGGAGCGGTCGTGCAGCTGCCTGCGGTGCTCGGTGAGCCGATCCGGTTCGTGCTCAACTGGGGCCGGCGCTACTCGCTCTGGGTCTTCAACTTCGGCCTGGCCTGCTGCGCCATCGAGTTCATCGCGACGAGCATGTCCCGGCACGACTTCATGCGGCTGGGCGTGATCCCGTTCGCGCACGGCCCCCGGCAGGCCGACCTGATGGTGGTCTCCGGCACCGTCACCGACAAGATGGCTCCGGCGATCAAGCGGCTCTACGACCAGATGCCCGAGCCGAAGTACGTGATCTCGTTCGGTGCCTGCTCCAACTGCGGCGGCCCGTACTGGGACTCGTACTCGGTGACCAAGGGAGTCGACCAGCTCATCCCGGTCGACGTGTACGTGCCCGGCTGCCCGCCCCGGCCGGAGGCGCTGCTGCACGGCATCCTCCGGCTCCAGGAGAAGATCGCCGCCGAGCAGTCCGGCATCGGCGGGGTGCCGCGCACCGACCCGCTCGCCCCACCGGTCGACGCTCCGCCCCGCGACGGCGCCCCCGCCCGCTCGGTCGCCTCCCTGACCGCACTGCCGGTGCGTCCACCGAATCCCTGACCGGCGGAGGTGCCCGGCCGGGTGCGGACCGGGGTCCGGTCGGTCCGGTGAGACCGGTCGCTCGGCTGGCCGTCCGGGTGGTGTGGCTTCGCTAGCGTACGGATCATGACCGACGTCGCCGAGCAGCGTTCCGCCTTCATCGTCGAGGTGCTGACCGAGGAGTTCGGCACCCTGATGGCGCTCGATCCCGCCGCCTTCCGGCGCAAGTTCCGCAAGATGGCCGCCTCGCCGTTCGCCTTCTACCGGGGCAGTGCCAGCCTCTTCTACGCCGACCAGCGGGGCGACTTCGCCGACGACCGCTTCCTCGACGGGCGGACCAGCCGGGTGTGGATCCACGGCGACCTGCACGCGGAGAACTTCGGCACCTACATGAACGGCTCCGGTCAGCTCGTCTTCAACGTCAACGACTTCGACGAGGCGTACGTCGGGCCGTTCACCTGGGACCTGCGGCGGTTCGTCGCCAGCGTCGCGCTGATCGGCTACACCAAGGCGCTCTCCGACCGGGTCATCAGCGACCTGGTCACCTGCTTCGCGGACGCGTACCTGGTCGAACTGCGGGCCATCGCCGCCGGTGGGGACGACGCCATCGGGTCGATCACCCTGGACAACGCCGACGGTGTGCTGCGCCGGGTGCTCCAGCAGGCGCGGTTGAACACCCGGGTCGACCTGCTGCGCGGACAGACCACCATCGACAACTACGAGCGGCGCTTCTCCGTGGGCGACGGGGTGTACGAGATCGACGGTGACGTGCGGGCGCGGGTGTGCGCGGCGTTCGAGGCGTACCTGGAGACGCTGCCGCCCGCCACGACGCAGGCCCGGCCGCTCGCCGCCCAGATCAAGGACGTGGTGCTGCGCAAGGGGGTGGGCATCGGCTCGGCCGGCCTGCCGTCGTACAACCTCCTGCTGGAGGGGCACACCCAGGCGTTGGAGAACGACGTCGTGATCTACATGAAGCAGGCTCAGGTGCCGGCGGTGGCCCGCCACGTCGACGACGAGCGGGTCCGTGGCTACTTCCGGCACCAGGGGCACCGCACCGCCGAGTCGCAGCGCGCTCTCCAGGCGCACGCCGACCCGTGGCTGGGCTTCACCGAACTCGACGGCGTCGGTCAACTCGTCGCCGAGGTGTCCCCGTACGCGGCAGACCTCGACTGGGCGGACGTCAACGAGCCCGAGGAACTGGCCGGGGTGCTGGCCGACCTGGGGCGGGCGGTCGCCCGGATGCACTCGGTGGCCGACGACGAGTCCAGCCACGACCTGGTCGACTACTCGACCGAGGAGGCCATCGTCGCCGTCGTGGACGCGGACACCGCCGGCTTCGTCGGGCACCTGGTCGACTTCGCCCACACGTACGGGGTACGCGCCCGCCATGATCACCAGCTCTTCGTCGACCTGTTCCGCAACGGCCGGCTGCCCGGCGTCTGAGAAGATCCTGCGGGGCGCTCAGGCGGCGAAGTCGAGGACGACCTTGATGTCCTGCGGTCCGGGCGAGTAGGCGGTGGCGTACTGGGCCAGCGGCACCCGGCGGGTGATCAGCGAGGCGAGCCAGGCCGGGTCGGCCTTGGACAGGGCCTCGGCGGCACCCTCCCAGTGCCGCCGGTTGGCGTTCACCGAGCCGAAGACGACGTTGTTCTCCAGCACGAGGGTCCGGTTCAGCGCGCCCGCGTCGAAGTCGATCGTCCGGCCGCCGCTGGACACGCCCGCCAGGCAGACGATCCCGTTGGGACCGACCTTGCACATCGCCTCCAGCACGACCACCGGCGCGCCGGTGCACTCGACGATGACGTCCGGCTCCAGGTCGAGTTGGTCGAGCGGTCCGGAGTGGTACGTGGCGCCGAGCGCGCCGGCGAGCGCCGGCTTCGGGCCCTCGGTGGCCAGGTCGAGCACGTGCACGGAGAGGCCCCGTTGACTGGCCAGCAGCGCCGCGAGCAGGCCGATCGGCCCGGCACCGGTGATCAGCGCGGTGCGGGGCTGCCACTCCGCCCGCAGGCCGATCCGGTCGACGTGGTCCCACGCCTTGACCATCACACTTGTCGGTTCGAGCAGCATCCCCACCTCGATCAGCGAGGGGTCGAGTCCCACCGCGAAGCGGGGCTGCAACCGCCACCGCTCGCGGGCGAAGCCCGGCAACGCCTTGATGCCGTGCTCGGTGAACAGGCCGTTGCGGCACATGTCCCACTCGCCGACCGCGCAGTTCGGGCAGGGCATCGGATCGGGATGCCGGACGATCCCGGCCACCAGGTCGCCCGGCTGCCGGGTGCCGGTCGGATCCTCCAGCACCCGACCGAGTGACTCGTGCCCGAGCACCAGGTGATCGGTGCCGGGCGGCGCCTCGCCGTACTGCCCTTCGATGATCTCGATGTCGGTGCCGCAGACGCCCACCGAGAGGGCCTCCACCAGGATCGGTCCCTCCTCGGGGGCCGGTTCCGGGTAGTCGTCGAGCAGCCGCAGCGAGCCGGGTACTCCGGGAATGACGGTCACAGCGCGCACAGGTCCATCCTGGTGCTCACCGGCGGGCGGCACCGGCGAAGCGCACCGGAGTCACCCGGCCGCGTGCACCGACCCGCCCGTGTGCACCGACCCGCCCGCGTGCACCGGGCCGGCCGCGTGCATCGACCCGCCCGCGTGCATCGACCCGCCCGCGTGCATCGACCCGCCCGCGTGCATCGACCCGCCCGCGCGTACCGGGCCGGTCGCCGTCCGGCGCCGCTCCGGCTCGACCGAGGACGCCGGCCGCAGGGCCTAGGATCAGCGGCATGACACCGGAAGAGGTCGGCCAACGGCTCGTCGCGCTGCTCGCGCCCGTCGAGGCCACCGCGACGGTCTCCGGCGGTCAGGTCCATGCCCGGGCCACCGTCGACGTACCCCCGCACGCCTGGCGGGCCGCGCTGCTGGCCGCCCGGGACGACGCCGCGCTGGCCTGCGACTACTTCGACTGGTTGTCGGCGGTCGACGAGCTGGCCGACGGGTTCGACGTGGTGGCCCATCTCTGGTCCACCGCGCACCGGCACGGGGTGCTGTTGCGGACCCGGGTGCCCCGCGACACACCGACCGTGGACTCCGTGCTGGCGGTCTACCCGGGTGCCGCCTGGCACGAGCGGGAGACCCACGAGATGTTCGGCATCGACTTCGCCGGGCACGCCGACCTGCGCCCGCTGCTGCTGCCACCGGAGTTCGAGGGGCATCCGCTGCGCAAGGAGTTCGTGCTGGCGTCCCGGGTGGCGAAGCCCTGGCCGGGCGCGAAGGAGCCGGGTGAGTCGGAGGCCGGCGGTGGCCGCCGCCCGATCCGACCTCCGGGCGTGCCCGCGCCGGGCGAGTGGGGAGTCGTGCCGACCCCCGCCGGTGCCGGCGGCGTGGGGGAGGGCCCGCGCGGCGGCACCCCGGCCCGCCCGGCCCGGGAGCGCCCGGCCCGCCCGGCACCGGGTGCCCGCGGGCCGCGTACCCCTCGGGATGCCGGCTCCACCGGGGAGTCGCCGGCCCCCGGGAACGGCACCGGCGGCCCGACGGCCGAGGATCGGCCGGCATCCGAGGGCGGGTCGGCACCGGCTGACGGAGGTGAGGCCTGATGCCGCTCTGGCTGGAACTGGTTGTCCGGATCGGTGGCGTGCTGGCCGCCTTCCTCGTCCTGCCGCTGCTGGTGGGCCAGGCGGAACACAAGGTGATGGCGCACATGCAGGGCCGGCTCGGCCCGATGTACGCGGGCGGGTTCCACGGCTGGGCGCAGTTGATCGCCGACGGGGTGAAGTTCGTCCAGAAGGAGGACGTCACCCCGCGCGCGGCCGACCGACCGGTGTTCCGGTTGGCTCCGGCGGTGGCGCTGGTGCCGTACCTGCTGGCCCTGCTGGTGATCCCGCTCGGCCCGAACGACCTGGTCGGGCAGCCGCTCGACGTCGGGCTGTTCTTCGTGCTGGCGGTGGTCGGGGTGGGCGTGCTGGCCGTGCTCATGTCCGCCTGGGCGTCGGCCAACAAGTACAGCCTGCTCGGTGGGCTGCGTGGTGCGGCACAACTGCTCGGCTACGAGCTGCCGCTGGTGCTGGCCGCCGCGTCGGTGGCGATGGCCGCCGGGACGCTCAGCCTCTCCGGCATCGTCGAGGCGTGGCAGCCGTGGTGGCTGCTCTGGCAGGCACCGGCGATGGTGATCTTCTTCGTGGCCGGACTGGCCGAGATCCGCCGACCGCCCTTCGACATGCCGGTCGCCGACTCGGAGCTGGTCTTCGGCTACCTGACCGAGTACACCGGCCTGCGTTTCGCGTTCCTGCTGCTGGCCGAGTACGTCGGCATCGTGGTGATCGCCGCACTCACCACCGTGCTGTTCCTCGGCGGCTGGCAGGGCCCGTTCGCCGACGCCCAGCTCGGCTGGCTCTGGACCCTGCTCAAGGTCGCCGCCGTCAGCTTCGTGATCATCTGGCTCCGGGTCTCCTACCCCCGCCTCCGCGAGGACCAGCTCCAACGCCTCTGCTGGCTCGTCCTGGTCCCCGCCGCCCTGGCCCAACTAGTCCTGACCGCCGCCATCCGCATCGCCCTCTGACCGAACTCCCGGCCCCACCCCAAGACGATCCCCGTTGATCAAGAAGTTTGCGTCCGATTTCGAGCTGACAGAGACGCAAACTTCTTGATCAACGCGATGGTTGGGGGTGGTCAGCCCAGGGGGGTGTGGGTGGGGTTTACCCGTTCGGTGGGGGTGGGGGGTTCGGGTGGGGTGCCGGTGCCGAAGGGGTGGCCGCCGAGGGACTCGCGGTCGTGCGGGGTGAGCCAGTTCGACAGGTCGGGGCCGAGCGGCACCACGCCGGTCGGGTTGATGTCCCGGTGCACCTCGTAGTAGTGCCGCTTGATGTGATCGAAGTCGATCGTGTCGCCGAAGCCGGGCATGGTGAACAGGTCCCGTGCGTACGCCCACAGCACCGGCATCTCGCTGAGCTTCTGCCGGTTGCACTTGAAGTGGCCGTGGTAGACCGGGTCGAAGCGGACCAGCGTGGTGAACAGCCGGACGTCGGCCTCGGTGATCGTGTCGCCGACCAGGTAACGCTGCCCGGCCAGTCGCTCACTGAGCCAGTCCAGCCGGTCGAACAGCCGCCGGTACGCCCGCTCGTACGCCTCCTGGCTGCCGGCGAAGCCACACCGGTAGACACCGTTGTTGACGTCGGCGAAGACCAGCGCGTTCACCTCGTCGATCTCGCCGCGCAGGTGCTCCGGATAGAGCTGCGGAGCGCCGGGGCGGTGGTACGCGGTCCACTCGGTGGACAGGTCCAGGCTCATCTGGGCGTAGTCGTTGGTCACCACCTGGCCGGTGGGCACGTCCACGATGGCCGGCACGGTGATGCCCCGGGGATAGTCCGGATAGCGCGCGAAGTAGGCCTCCTGGATGCGCTCGATGCCGAGCACCGGGTCCCGCCCGTCCGGGTCGAGGTCGAAGGTCCAGCTCCGCGCGTCGTGGGTCGGACCGGCGACGCCCATCGAGATGGCGTCCTCCAGACCCAGCAACCGACGCACGATGATCAGCCGGTTCGCCCACGGACAGGCGCGGCTGACCACCAGCCGGTAGCGGCCCGGCTCGACCGGATAGCCGTCCCGTCCGTCGGCGGTGATCCGGGTGGTGATGTAGTTCTGGTCCCGCTTGAACTCACCCGGCTCGACGTACCTGCCGCCGGTGCCCTTGCCGTCCTCGCCCATGTCGCCCCCCAGGGTGTGCCCGTCTCGTCCGCACCCCCATCATGGCGGATCTTCCTCCGACCGGCCCGGTGACCGGGCGGCGGGCGGGAGCCAGGCCGGCGCGGTGCGCTCAGCGTGACCGAGGGGTGATCCGGTCGAGTGGGATGTCCATCTCCCACGGGTCGGCCAGCAGGATGCCGTCGCTCATCCGGGCGTGCTCGACGTAGACGCGCTTGACCGGGTCGAGCCGCTGGGCGTGTACCACGATCCCCGCCTCGGTCTCGATTCGCCAGAAGAAGGGAATGTCCGCCTCGGCGTACAGCGCGGGTTTGAGCACCCGGTCGATGCTGCGCGTCCGCTCTGAGACGATCTCCACCACCAGCAGGACCTCCTGCGGCAGATACGACGAGGGGTTGCGGGCGGCGGCGTCCAGCTCGGTGACCAGCAGGTCGGGAATGAGGGATCGGCTGTGGGACATCCGCACCGACACCCCCTGGGTGACATCGAACTCGGCGGGGCAGGTCTCCTGCAAGGCGGCGCCGAGCAGCATTGCGATGGATTGGTGCAGTCGCGTGGGGGAGGGCGACACGATCAGTTGTCCGTCCAGGAGTTCACGGCGGCGGCCGTCGTCGGGCAGGCGGTCGAGGGCGTCCGTCGTCCACTCGCCCGGCGCCGGGTTGTCGTCGTGCAGCGCGGCGGTCATTGACGGGTCCTTTCCGGTGCGTCGTCTCTCCCCGTGGCCACGGTACTACCGGCTACCTCCGGGGGGTGGTCGCGCGCGCCGTGCCCACAGGGCAGGATGTTCGGCATGAGCGAGCGCGAGCGAAGCGAGGCGACCGGCCTGCCCGGCAGCGGCCTGGTCAAGGGGCTCGCCGTCACGTTGAAGACGATGACGAAACGTTCCACCACCGCGCAGTACCCGGACGTCGCCCCCGAGCTGCCGCCCCGTTCGCGCGGGGTGATCGCGCTGCTGGAGGAGAACTGCACGGTCTGCATGCTCTGCGCCCGCGAGTGTCCGGACTGGTGCATCTACATCGACTCGCACAAGGAGGAGGTGTCGGTGCCGGGCGCCGCCCGGGCCCGGCAGCGCAACGTGCTCGACCGGTTCGACATCGACTTCTCGCTCTGCATGTACTGCGGCATCTGCATCGAGGTCTGCCCGTTCGACGCGCTCTACTGGTCGCCGGAGTTCGAGTACGCCGAGTACGACATCAAGGATCTGCTGCACGACAAGGACCACCTGGGCGAGTGGATGGCCACGGTGCCGCCGCCACCGGCCCACGACCCGAACGGCGAACCGGCCAAGGAGCAGACCGCCGCCGCGCGCAAGGCGGCCGTCCCGGGCGCGCCCACCGCCCGCCCGACCACCCCGGCGGTACGCCCCGAGCGCCGACCCGTGCCGCCACGCGCCGACGACGAAGGTACGCCCGCGTGACCGGGGTGGACGTGCTGCTGCTCGCCCTCGGCGCGGTGGCGGTCGGCTCGGCGGCGCTGGTGGTGGCCACCCGGCACCTGGTCCGCGCCGGGCTCTACCTGGTGGTCTGCCTCGGCGCGGTGGCCGGCATGTACCTGGTGCTCGCCGCCGAACTGGTCGCCTGGGTACAGGTGCTCATCTACGTCGGCGCGGTGGTGGTGCTGCTGTTGTTCGCCGTGATGTTGACCCGCGCGCCGATCGGCGCCTCCGACGACCTGGACCGTCCAGGCTGGCCGGCCGCGTTGATCGGCGGCGGGGCCGGGCTCGGGTTGGCGGCGCTGCTCGTCGACGCGTACCGCTGGACGGCGGTGGAGCTGCCCGAGGCGGGCACCGCCGAGCGGCTCGGTGAGCAGGTCTTCGGCAGTTGGGTGCTGCCCTTCGAGGTGCTGTCGGTGCTGCTGCTCTCGGCGCTCGTCGGCGCCATCGTGCTGTCCCGCCCCGACATCGGCGCCACCGGGCAGCCCGCGCCGGGTGATCGGGGGCGGTCGCGGTGAGACCGGTCATCCCGTACGTCACCGCCGCGCTCCTGTTCGGCCTCGGCGTCTACGGCGTGCTGCGGCGGCGCAACGCGGTGCTGGTGCTGATGGCCGTCGAGTTGATGCTCAACGCGGTGAACCTGATCCTGGTCACCGCCGACACCACGGCGAAGGCGGTGCTGCCGCACGGCGGGCAGGTCTTCGCGCTCTTCGTGATCGTGCTGGCCGCCGCCGAGATCGGGGTCGGGTTGGCGATCGTGCTCCAGCTCTACCGGATGCGGGCCGACGTCGCCGTCGACGAGATCCCCCTGGCCGAGCGCCCGGCCCACGAGCCCGTGCCGGTCGCTGCCGGCCCGATCGCCCCCACCGGAGCCGGCCCGATCGCTGCCGGCCCGGACGGTCCGCACGTTTCCGGTGACGAGCCGGAGGGCCAGCGGTGAACACCACGACGCTGCTGGGCGCGCTGCTGCCGCTCGTACCGATGACCGCCGGCCTGACCGGCCTGCTGCTGCCGGCGTCTCCGCGTGGCGCGGCCCTCGGCGGGGCGACCGCCCGCCGTGCCGCCGCGACCCTCGGGGTGGCCGGCGCGAGCGCGGCCCTCGCCCTGGCGGTGGCCCTGCTGGTCACCCTGGACGGCCCGGCCGAGTCCTCGACCACCTGGATCGAGCTGGGTGGGCTCACCGTCACCCTCGGGGTACGCCTCGACGGCGCCGCCGCCCTCGTCGCCGTCGCGGTCACCGCGGTCGCCCTGGCCGTGCAGATCTACTCGACCGGCTACCTCCGGCAGGGGCCACCCGAGGAGCCCGAGCACCGTTACCCGCCGTACGCGGCGCAGGTCAGCCTCTTCACCGCCGCCATGCTGCTGGTGGTGGTCTCCGGAGACCTGATCCTGCTGCTGGTCGGCTGGGAGGTGATGGGGCTCTGCTCGTACCTGCTCATCGCCCACGACCGGCGGCTGCCGGAGGCACCGGCCGCCGCGATGAAGGCGTTCCTGGTCACCCGGGTCGGCGACGTCGGGTTCCTGCTCGGCATCGCCCTGCTCGGCGTCTCGGCGGGCAGCTTCCGGATCGCCGACGTGCTCGCCCACGACCACGGCACCACCACCCTCACCGCCGCCTGCCTGCTGCTGCTCGCCGGGGTGGCCGGCAAGAGCGCCCAGTTCCCGCTGCACACCTGGCTGCCCGACGCGATGGCCGGCCCGACCCCGATCTCCGCGCTGATCCACGCCGCGACCATGGTCGCCGCCGGCGTGTACGCGGTCACCCGGCTGTGGCCGCTGTTCGAGGCCACGCCGACCGCGCTCGTCGTGCTCGGCGTGATGGCCTCGGTGACGCTGCTGCTCGGCGCGCTGGCCGCCACCGCGCAGGACGACATAAAGCGGGTGCTCGCCTGGTCGACGGTCTCGCAGATCGGCTACATGACCGGCGCGCTCGCCGTCGGTTCCCCACCGGCCGCACTGTTCCACCTGCTCACCCACGCGGCGTTCAAGGCGCTGCTGTTTCTCGCCGCCGGTGCGGTGATCCACGCGGTCGGCACCACGCTGATGTCCCGGATGGGCGGGCTGCGACGCGACATGCCGGTGACCTTCTGGTGCACCCTGATCGGCCTCGGCGCGCTGGCCGGCGTGCCGCCGCTGTCCGGCTTCTGGAGCAAGGAGGGGGTGCTCGCCGCCGCCGAGCAGGCCGCCCTGCACGGCGACGGACCGGCACCGGCCTGGCTGGGCTGGCTGGTCTGGCTCGCCGGGCTGGTCGGTGTGGCCGTCACCGCCTGGTACGCCACCCGGCTGCTGCTGCGCACCTTCCTCGGCACCACCCGCACCCCGCTGCCCCAGCCGCATGACCCGCCGGCGGTACTCCGCTGGCCGGTACTGGCGTTGGCCGTACCGGCGGCCCTGCTCGGCCTGGCCGGCTTTCCGGGCTGGTTCTCCCGCCACCTGCGGTCCGATCCGCCGGTCGGGTCCGACGAAGTGTCGGATCTGATGCCGGCGGACGGGCTGATCCACCTCACCCCGACCGTGCTGCTGCCGCTGGCACTGCTCGTGATCGGCGTCGGCCTGGCGTGGGCCGGCTGGCGACGGGACCGCACCACCGATCCGGCGGCGGCGCTCGGTCCGCTGCGGCCGGTCTTCGCCCGTGCGTTCCGGCTGGACGACGTCCAACACACTCTCGTCGTACGACCGACGACAGCGGTGGCGCGGCTGGCGCGTGCCACCGACGAACGGTTGGTGGACGGTGCGGTCACCGGCACCGGACGCGCCGCCCGCGCTCTCGGCGGCGGCCTGGGCGTCCTGCACCGGGCGGCGCTGCCCCGGGCTGCCGCCGCGGTGCTGGCCGGCGCGCTGCTGATCGGTCTGGCCGCGGCCCTGATCGGAGCGACGGCATGAGCGAGCGTCAGCGAGTGAATCATCGGTTCGGCGTCTTGGTGTCTCGTGCCGTCCGGCAGCGCAGCGGAGGGCCGGCATGAGCGCCGGGGAGTTCCTGCTGGTGGCGGTGCTCGCGGTGCCGGCGCTCGGCGCGCTGGCGGTGGCGGCCACTCCCGGCGATCGGGCGGCCCGGGTCGTGGGCACCGTGGCCGCCGCGCTGACCCTCGTCGCGGCGGTGGCGCTGCTCGGCGGGCGGGCGGCCGGCTGGTCGGCGTACACGCCGCCGGATGCCGCGGGCGCGGTGCGTCCCTGGCACGCGGTCGACCTGCCCTGGGTGCCGGGACTGGATCTGCGCTTCCATCTGGGCGTGGACGGCATCTCCTGGCCGTTGGTGGTGCTCACCGCCCTGCTCACGCTGCTGTGCTGCGGATACAGCCTCTGGCGGGTGCCGGGTGGTGGCAGCGGTCGGGCCCTGGTGGCGCTGCTGCTGGTGGTCGAGGTGGGCATCCTGGGTACCTTCCTCGCCCTCGACCTGGTGTTGTTCTTCCTCTTCTTCGAGGTCGTCCTGCTGCCGATGTACGCGATCATCGTCGGCTGGGGCGGCGACGGCACGGACCCGGTGTCGCTGGACGCGCGGCGGCGGGCTGGGCGCAAGTTCGCCCTCTACACCCTGTTCGGCTCGGTGCTGCTGCTGGTCGGCGTGTACGTCGTGGTGGCCGCCGCCGGCACCGCCGACATCGTGGCGCTGACCGGCGGCACGCAGCTGTCCCGCGCCACGCAGCTCGCCGCCTTCACCCTGCTCGCGTTGGCCTTCGCGGTGAAGAGTCCGCTGTGGCCGCTGCACTCGTGGCTGCCCGACGCGCACACCCAGGCACCCACCGTCGGCAGCGTGCTGCTCGCCGGGGTGCTGCTCAAGATGGGCACGTACGGCCTGATCCGGGTCGCCGTGGGAGTGGCTCCCGAAGGTGCCCGGTGGGCCGCGCCGGTGCTCGGTGTGCTCGCCGTCGCCGCCATCCTGATCGGTTCGCTGGTCTGCCTGGCCCAGACGGAACTGAAACGGCTGATCGCGTACTCCAGCGTCGGGCACATGGGCTTCGTCCTGCTGGGCGTCGCCACCCTGACCGCCACCGGCATCCAGGCGGCGCTGATCGGCAACGTCGCCCACGGCATCATCACCGGTCTGCTGTTCTTCCTGGCCGGCGCGATCAAGGACCGTACCCACACCGGCGCACTCACCGAGCTGTCCGGGCTGCGGGAGACCGCCCCGCGCCTGTCCGGGCTGCTCGCGTTCGCGGCGGTCGCCTCGCTGGGGCTGCCCGGGCTGGCCGGCTTCTGGGGTGAGGCGTTCGCCGTGGTCGCCGCCGTCGAGTCCGGTGGCGCGCTCTGGACCACGCTGGCGGTGCTGGCCGCGATCGGCGGCGCACTGACGGCGGCGTACCTGCTGCGGATGTTGCGGCGGGTCACCCACGGCGAGCCCACCCCGGTGGTCGCCGCACTCGGTCCCGGCCTGGCTCGTGCCGAACTGGTCGCCTGGGTGCCGTTGGTGCTGCTCGCGCTGGCCGTCGGGTTGGCCCCGACGCTGGTGCTGGGCGTCGCCGAAGCTCCGGTCGAGGCCCTGGTGGGGGTGGTGGCGCGATGAGCGAGCGCAGCGAGCGAATTCTGCGGCGCAGTGCGGTGGTGGCTCATCGTGACGCCGAGCGCAGCGAGGTGGCGCGATGAGCGAGTCGAGTCTGGTGCAGGCCGTCGACCACGTGGCGCTGCTGCCGGCGTACCTGGCCGCCGGGACGGCGGTGCTGGTGCTGCTGGTGGACCTGCTGGCGGCCCGGCCGCGGGCCACCGTGGTCACGGCGGTCACCGGCGCGGTCGCCACCGCGGTCGGCGCGGCGGCCGTCGGCTCGGGGGCCGAGCGACGTACGTTCTGCGTCGGCGCCGACTGCTCGTACCTCTTCGGTGGCCGGGCGGCCCTGGTCGCGGCGTTGGTGGCGTTGCTGGTCCTCGGGGTGCTGGCGTTGTCCGGGCCGCTGTTGCGGGCCGGGAACACCCCGGTGGGGGAGTACTGCTTCCTGCTCGCCTGCTCGATGACCGGTGGCGTGGTGCTCGGCGCGGCCGGCGACCTGATCACCCTGATCGTGGCGGTGGAGGTGCTCACCCTGCCGCTGTACGTCCTGGTCGGCCTGCGCCGGGGCAGCCTGGCCAGCGCCGAGGCGGCGGTGACCTTCTTCGTGGTCAGCGTGGTGGCCACCACGCTGACCCTGCTCGGTGCCGCGCTGCTCTACGCGGTCACCGGCGGGCTGCACCTGGAACGGCTGGGCACCCTCCTCGCCGACGAGGCGCTGCTCGACCTGCCGCTGACCACGGTCGCGGTGACGCTCGTGGTGGCGGGACTGGCGTTCAAGGTGGCGGCGGTGCCGTTCCACGCCTGGGCGCCGGCCACCTACGACGGGGCACCACTGCCGGTGGCCGCGTACCTGTCGACCGCGTCGAAGCTCGGCGGGGTGATCGCGTTGCTGGCGGTGGTGCGACACGCGCTGCCGCCGGAGGTGACCGGACCGGTGCTGGCCCTGGTGGCCGTACTGACGATGACCGTCGGCAACCTGGTGGCGCTGCGGCAGCGGCGCACGGTGCGACTGCTCGCCTGGTCCTCGGTGGCCCAGGCCGGCTACATCCTCGCCCCGCTCGGGGCGCTGGCCCTGACCGCCGAGGCGGACGCCCGCACCGCCGCGTACGCCGCCGCCCTGGCGTACGCCGTCTTCTTCGTGCTGCTGGAACTGGCCGCCTTCGCCGGGGTGGTGGCGCTGCGCCCGGCCGGCGCGGACGGCGGCAGCCTCGACGACCTGCGCGGCGCGGCCCGCCGGCACCCGTGGGTCGGTGCCGGGCTGGCGTTCGCGCTGATCGGCCTCGCCGGCCTGCCACCCGGCCTGGCCGGGCTGTTCGCCAAGGTGACGGTGGTCCGGTCGCTGCTCGGCGGTGACGCCGGCTGGCTGGCCCTGGTGGTGGCGGTCAACGCGGTCATCGGCCTGGCCTACTACCTGCGGGCCGCCGCGCTGCTCTACGCCCCCGCCGGAGACGTCACGGCCCCTGTCGCCCGACCCACCCGGGCGGTGGCTGCCGCGCTCGCGGTGGCGACCGTGGTGGCGCTGATCGTCGGGTTCGCGCCGCAGGTCGTACTCGATCTCGCCGGAGGCTGAGAGCCGCCTTCCCTGGGTCACTCAGGTAACTCTCAGTCATGAGACGGATGGTTGGCGGGTACCGGGGTGTTGTACCGGTCAGCGGATCCCGGCATCCGTGCACCGAAGGAGTGATCGTGCACCACAACCGTCTGAAGACCGCCGCGCTGCTCGGCCTGCTCACCTCGTTGATCCTGGCGGTGGGTTACTGGTTCGGCGGCAGTGGCGGTCTGGTCATCGCCGTACTCGTGTCGCTGGTGATGAACGGCGTCACGTACTTCTACTCGGACAAGCTGGCACTGCGCTCGATGCGGGCACAACCGGTCAGCGAGGCACAGTTCCCCGAGCTGTACCACATGGTCCGGGAGTTGGCCGCCGAGGCGCGGCAGCCCATGCCCCGGCTCTACGTGAGTCCAACCGCCCAGCCGAACGCGTTCGCCACCGGACGCAACCCGCAGAACGCGGCCGTCTGCGTCACCCAGGGGATCGTCGAACTGCTCGACTATCGCGAGCTGCGGGGCGTCATCGGTCACGAGCTGTCGCACGTCTACAACCGGGACATCCTCATCTCCAGCGTGGCCGCCGGCCTGGCCGGGATCATCACCATGCTGGCGAACCTCGCCCTGTTCATCCCGCTGGGCGGAAACAGCGACGAGGACGGCCCGAACCCCCTGGTCCTGCTGCTCACCATCATCCTCGGACCGATCGCGGCCACCGTCATCCAGCTGGCGATCAGCCGCAGTCGCGAGTTCCAGGCGGACGCCTCGGGTGCCGAACTCACCCGCGATCCGCTCGCCCTGGCCAGCGCCCTAAGGAAGATCCACATGGGTGCCCAACGGCGGCCGTTGCCGGCCGAGGGGCAGCTCACCAGCACCGCCCACCTCATGATCGCCAACCCGTTCCGGGGTGGCGGGGTGGCCGCGCTCTTCGCCACCCACCCGCCGATGGAGCAGCGGGTGGCCCGGCTGGAGCAGTTGGCGAGCCAGCTGGGCCCCGTGCGTCACCAGCGCTGACCCACCCTGGCACCACACCGGCACCTGGTCCGCCCCGTCCTGGTCCGGCTCGCGACCGCCGCCCGCGCCTGGCTCGTCTGGCGCGGGCGGCGCCGTCTCGCCCGGGGTGGACGGCAGCGCGAGTTGCGGCATGTCGGCCGCCCGGAGGCGGCCCGAGAGTGCAGATTGCGGCATCCCGGGGTTGGTGAGCGCCGACACAGGGGCGGACCGGGTGGGCTGTCGTGCGCCGGGCGTTAGGGTCTAACCGAGTCTTGCTCATTACATCTCGTGGAGGTCCGCTGTGGCTGGGCTGCGTCGGTATCTGGCTGTCTGGCAGATTCCAGGCGCACCGACCCTGCTGGTCACCGGCATCATCGGACGACTCGGGATCGGCATGACGCCACTCGCGCTGCTGCTCGTCGTCGAAGGGGTCACCGGACGCTACTCGTTGGCCGCCGCGGCCGGTGGCTGCTACGCCCTCTCCGGCGCCGCGCTGAGCCCGGTGGCCGGCCGGATCGCCGACCGGATCGGTCCCACCCCGGTGCTGCTCGGCACCGCGATCGCCCACCCGCTCGCGCTGATCGGGCTGCTCTGGGCGGCCCGCGCCGACGCCGTCCCTTTTGCGCTGGTGCTGCTCGCCTCGGCGATGGCCGGCGGGACGTACCCGCCGATGACCGCCGCGATCCGGGGCGCGTGGAACGGCCTGACGAACGTCGACTCCGGCCGGTACCACCTGCGCAACACCGCGCTCGCCGCCGAGACCACCCTGTTCGAGATCGTCTTCGTGCTCGGTCCCCTGCTGGTGGCCGGGTTCGTGCTGGTCGCCGACGCCGGTGCGGCGCTGATCGGTGCCGCGGTGGTGACCCTGGTCGGCACTCTCTCGGTGGCGCTCGGTCAAGCCATGCGCGGCTGGCGTCCGCACTCTCGGGAGCACCACGCCCGTGGCCTCGGCCCGCTCCGGGTCGCCGGCTTCCCGGCCCTGCTGCTCTGCGTGGCCAGCATCGGCATCGCCTTCGGGGCGGCCGGCGTGACCGTCCCGGCCTTCGCCACCCGCTACAACGCCGATGACCCGAACGGGCTCGCCGGCCTGCTGCTGGCCGTCTGGGGGATCGGCAGCGCGATAGGCGGATTCTGGTTCGGGGTCCGCCGGCCGGCCCGCAACATGACCCGCCTGTTCGCCTGGCTGCTCGCCGTACTCGCCGGCAGCTTCGCCGTCTTCGCCGTGATGCCCACGCCGGGCGCGCTGGGTGCCGCCCTGCTGTTCGGCGGAGCCGCCATCGCTCCCGCGCTGACCCTGGAGAACACCCTGGTCGGGCGAATATCGCCGACCGGCATGCTGAACGAGGCGTACACCTGGGTGGTGACCATGTCGGTCGGTGCGAGCGCGGTCGGCGGCGCCGTCTCCGGGCTGATCGTCGACCACGCCGGCGGAGTGCCGTGGGCCTTCCTGTTCGCCGGGGCCGCGGTCGCCGTCGGAGCGGCGGTCGCCGCCCTGCCGGCCGGCCCCATCGCCCGCGCGGAGGCCACCGCCCTCCGGGCCGAACGGCCCGTCTCGGCCTGACCCGCGCCATCACGGGTACACCGGCGGGATGTTCCTCTTCTTCTCCAACCGGATCGGCTGTCTCGGCTCGATCCTGGTCAGCGCGATCCTCACGGTCGTCCTGCTGCTGATCTTCACCCGTTGACCCGGATCCGACGGCTGCCCCGCCCGACCGGTCGGGGCGGACCCGGCCCTCGACAAAACCCGTTCGCCCGACCGCGGGCGGGCGGTAGCCTCGCGTGCCGAGGAGGCGAGTCATGGAGCTGACCGCGGTGGGCCCGACGCATCCGGCCGTCGTGGCGCGATGGGCGACCTCTGCCGAGGAGAGCCGCCGCTGGTGCTCCCGCGACCGAGTGACAGCGGAGGACGTCGAGCGCTGGGGAACCGAACCCGACGTGCTGGCGTACCTGGCGCTCGTGGACGGAGAGCCCGCCGGGTACGGCGAACTGTGGCTCGACGACGACGAGGCCGAGGTGGAGCTGGCCCGCCTCATCGTGGCCCCGGCGCTGCGTGGCCGGGGCCTGGGCCGTCGGATGGTCACCCTGCTCACCAACCTGGCCCGGGACCATCACCCGGCGGTGCTGATGCGGTTGCATCCCGACAACGCCCCGGCGTTTCGGTGCTACACCGCCGCCGGCTTCGAACCCGTGCCGTCGGACCAGGCGGATGAGTGGAACCGGGACCAACCCGTGCCGTACCTCTGGCTGCGTCACCGGCCCGACGCCTGAAGCCGGACCGGCTGCGGAGCCCGACCGCCGCGGGTGCGCCCGGTGTTCACCGGGAACCACGGCGCAGATCGGCCACCTCAGCTGTCGGCGTGAAGCCGGCCGAGGCGTAGGTGGCCACGGCGCCGACGTTGGAACTCGCCACGCATACACTCGCGCTGGACGAACCCATGTCGCCAAGGGCCGCGGCGGCGGCAAGCGTGATCGCCGTGCCGTAACCACGGCCTCGGTGGCTGCGATGGACGCCCATCGGTTCCAGCAGACCTGGCCGCCCCGGGCCGGCTGACCACACAGCCGCGACTGCCACGGCCTCGTCGTTCTGATCGAACGCGGCAAGGCAGCGTGCGTCAGCGTAGAACGGGCCACCGGCCATGGCGAGCCAACGATCGACCGTGCGGCGCCGGTCGGCGTCGGTGAAGGGCGAGCCGCGGAACGCGGACCAGTGAACGCTGACCCACACCTCGGCGCGATCGGGGTCGATCGTCTCGATGCGCAGACCGCAGGCCGGTACCGGTTCCGAGAGACTGCGATGGAACGTTGTCCACGGCTCGTCCCGCTGCCAACCCCGCTGCAGCAGCATCCGGGTGAGAAGCTCCGCACCTCGGGCCTCGACGCTCGCACCGCCGGAAGCCAGGACACGCCCCGGGTCGTCCAGATCGGCGGCGACCCGGCGAGCCAGTGCCCCGTCATCACGCCAGTCGGGAGCGACGGCCATGCGCGCCAGTTCCGGGCCGTCCAGCAGCCCGATCGCGAGAATCTCCCCGTCGCGCCGCCATATCCGGATGGCCGCCGCCGTCGCCTCGGCACCACGCGACGAGTGCCACCCGAGATCGCCGGAGTGCAGGTGCAGCGGCCCCCCGTCGCACTGCCAGCGCTTGAGCACGCCCACCACTGATGACATGTCGTCGACGCCCGGGGTGCTCAAACTGATGCTCATGAGCGCACCCAAACCCAGAGAGCGACCTGGCGCCATCGATTTTGTGGGCAGCCGGGAGTCGCGTCACGGTTCGCCGAACGCCTGTTGTCCAGGCCGTCGAGAGCCGATCCGGACCGACAGAGGACAACCCCTGGTGACGACGTCTGCCCGGGTAGGCGGAGTGCCCGATGCGGTGAACAGGCGGGCCAGCCAGGGTTTGCGTTACCGGTAGTTGGTGAACTGGAGGGCCACGCCGAAGTCCTCGGCCTTGAGCAGCGCGATGACCGCCTGAAGGTCGTCCCGCTTCTTGCCGGTGACCCGCAGCTGGTCGCCCTGGATCTGGGCCTGCACGCCCTTGGGGCCCTCGTCCCGGATCTTCTTGCTGATGGCCTTCGCCTTGTCCTGGTCGATGCCCTGGATCACCTTGGCGTCCAGCTTGAAGACCTTGCCCGAGGGGCGCGGGTCGCCCGCGTCCAGCGACTTCAGCGAGATGTTCCGCTTGACCAGCTTCTCCTTGAACACGTCCAACGCGGCCCGGACCCGCTCCTCGGTCTCCGCCTGGAGGCTGATCGCCTCCTCACCCGACCAGGAGATCTCCGCGCCCGTGCCCCGAAAGTCGAACCGCGTCCCGAGCTCCTTCTCCGCCTGCCGGAGAGCGTTGTCGACCTCCTGGCGGTCGACCTTGCTGACGATGTCGAACGACGGGTTCGCTGCCATACTCATGCTCCTGCTGTCCGGCTGGTTTGTGATCCTTTGGCCCTGGTTGCCCAGGGGTACGACCCCTGACGGTACCCGGTTGCGGCGGCAGCGGGTGGAGCCGCTATCCTTGCTTCCGCCGCCGCGCCACGGTGCGGAGGTACGCCATGGCGGGTTGCCCGAGCGGCCAATGGGAGCGGACTGTAAATCCGTCGCGAAAGCTACAGAGGTTCGAATCCTCTACCCGCCACCAGGTGCGACTACGGCCCCTGACCAGCAGAGATGCCGGTCGGGGGCCGCGCTCGTTGACCTCGCTCGGCCGGCTGAGTCCAGCCTGTTGCGACTCGTTGTGGGCATATCGTGGGCGGATTGATTAAGGCCGTTCCTTACTTCGGCGCTGGGCTTGCGCGCGGCGCTGTCTGGGCGGCTGATGCGGTCTGTGGCTGCGGAAGACGAGCCGGGGAGTAAGCCAGTCCGGGGTGTGGACTGGCGCGGCAGACGGAGGCACTGAGCGGGCTGCTAGGCCGAGTTGGTCAGTTTCCGTACCGCTTGGAGCGGTGCGGCCTGTTGGGCTCTCTGTCAAGGGGGGTGGCTGTCCGGCGGCCGTCGGTGGCTGACCGCCTCGGCGCCGCGTGCGACCGGGCTGACTTGCCGCCTGCCGGGCTCACTGCCCCGCACCGCACGAAGTACGGTGCCCTGATGCTGGCCTCCCACCGACCGAGGCGGCCCGCCGCCTGGGCCACGGCGTAGCCGTCCTGCTCCGCGTCTACGCCAACTGCATCGACGGCGGCGACGACACCATGAACGACAAGATCGGAGACGCCCTCGGATGAATCCTCATGCGATGGGCGAGGATGGATGAGTGCTGGAAGCGGCGTTCTATCTCTTCGTGCTGCTGGTCCTGGTGCTGCCGGGCTTGTGCCTGGCTGCACTCGTTGCTCTCGTGTCTCCGGCGAGGTGGCTACGGCGGTCGGTGCCAGGGTGGCCGTCCGGGGTGCGACGCTGGGCGAAGGCGATGACGGTCGACCCGGAACCGGGCAAAGCCTTCAACGACTCGCGGGACGTGTGGCCGACGCCAGCGGACGACTGACCAGCCGGTGTCTGTGGCGTGGGCGCATGGTGGGCAGTCGAGTGTCAGCGGGCGGACAGGGCGGGAAGAAGCCGCAGCTCACACCGTCTGTGTCCGCCAAGATCACGGACGCCCTGTAAATCCGTTTCGGCCGGGCCGGCTCACTCATGCTGGCTACGACGTGCGCGCACCGCGAAAGCTACAGAGGTTCGAATCCTCTACCCGGCACCAGGTGCACAGATGAGCCCCTGACCAGCTGATGCCGGTCAGGGGCCTTGCTGTCTCCCGGATGCGGTGAGGTCCGCCGCGGAACGGCTGGTGACGACTGGGGCCCGGACCGTGCCGGTCGAGGCAGAGGGCGGGTAGGTGGGTGCGGCCGCCGGCCGCGGTTCGGCCGCGGTGGGAATCCTGAGCCCGTGAGCCTGGGCCGCGGCGTCGAGTGACCGGCAAGACATTTACATGGGTAGCTGCGTTGGCGTATTCCGCCTACTCTGGCAGCAGCCCTAGGGGAGGCCTGCGGTGGCCGGCTCATCGAGGGCCGGCAGGGTGGTTCGGGTGGTGACGGTGGCCGAGGGCTCGCGACGTACCGTCCGGTTGGACCGAGTATCTACAGTGCTCGACGGGATCGGTTGCTTGTCCGCAAGATCCGCTTCGTCCGCCTAAGGGGGCGAGTGGGCAGTTGGCCTCTTCTTCCTGTGGCGCTGCGGACCTGTCGTCTCTGACCTGCCCGGACGCAGGACCGGTTGGTACGGACGTGCCGAGCGCGGCGACAACCGGACGGACTCTGATTATGTCAACTTTCCAGCGACCGACTGGCTGTGGCACCATCGGGGAGCCCTCAACACGTACCCATCACCCCACCAGGAGCAACTATGTCTGCTCAACGATTGGGCCGACTGTTCGGCTCACTCTTGCTGATCTCCAGTCTGGTGGTCGCAGCGGGCGCCGTCACCGAGCTCGAGTTCCGCACGAGCGGAATCGAGTGGACGATGCCGACGCTCCCCTGACGGGCTGTCCGGCATCCGCTGAATCTAGGTCGCGAGGGGGCCCCGATGTCTCGCCCTCGTCCTAGCCGTCGCCAGACGGAGCACGCCTGGTTCATCACCGGGCCGCTGGCGCTCTGCGCCGTCGTCGTCTCGCTGCTGCTCGGGCTGACCGCCGATCCGGCGCTGGGTGAGTGGCCGATGACGCTGCTGCTCACCGTGGCGATGGTGGCCGCCGCGTTGCCAACGATCAACGTCGTGGTACGCCGGCAGGCGCTCACCCTGACGCCCACCGAGATTCCCTTGGTGGTCGCCCTCTACCTCCTTCCGCCGCTGTCGGTGGTGCTGGCGTACACGGTCGCCACCGTCGTGGTGCAGGTGCGGCGCAAGCTCCTGCCAGCGAAGTTCTGGTTCAACGTGGCGTTGGCGGCGGCCGTCACCTCTCTGGCCACGGCGGTGTACGCGGTTCTGCCGGGGTCGGACGACGTCGGGCCGGGCACCTGGGGGGTCCTGCTCGCGGCGATCGGCACCCACGCGCTGGTCGGTTTCGCGAGCGTGGTCGCGGTGATCTCGGTGGTTCAGGGCTGGCAGGCCGGCAGGGAGCTGGTGCGGGCCATCCCACCGATGTTGCTCGCGGTGGCGATCAACCTCTCCATCGGCCTTCTGATCTGGAGGCCAGTCCGTGGGCGGTCCTTCTCTTCGCCGGGCTGGCCCTGGCGTTCGCCATGGTCTACAGCTCCTACTCGCAGTTTCTCCGGCAGCACCGCACGCTCGCCGAGATGTACGAGCTCACCAACGCCATCACCGAGAGTGGGCCGGACGGCAATCTCATCGACGCGCTGCTGTTCCGGATCCGCAGCCTCATGCAGGCGGAGTACGCCACCCTCTGGCTCCCTGCGCAGGGCCGTCATCCCGAGGTTCTGCTGACCGCCCAGGAGGGCAAGCCGGGGCTGCTGGATTCCGCGCTCATCCCCGCGGAACTGCGTAAGGCCGCGGTGTCCCGCCAGGAGACGGTGGCGACGGGCATCCGGCTCGGGGTCGACCCGCAGCTACGGGAGATCGCGGGGCAGGCCACGGCCAAGGACGTGATCGTGGTACCGCTGCGGTCGGGCAAGGCGGTGATCGGCACCCTGGAGGTGGCCAACCGGCTCGGCGACATCAACTTCTTCCGCACCGCGGACGTCACCGTCTTCGAGACGGTCGCTGCGCACGCCGCCGTCGCGCTGGAGAATTCCCGCCTGGTCGACCGGTTGCGACACGACGCGTACCACGATGCGCTGACGAAGCTGCCCAACCGCCGCCGGATCCTGGCCGCGCTGGCCGAGGCGGTCCGGATCCGGGCGCCCGGCGAGGTGGTCGCGCTGCTGCTCTTCGACGTGGACCGGTTGCGCCAGGTCAACGAGTCCCTCGGTCACGCGGCGGGGGACAAGGTCCTCATCGAGGTGGCCGATCGGCTACGCGGCTGTGTGCCGTCGGCGGCGCTGGTCGGGCGGGCCGGTGGCGACGAGTTCCTGGTGACGTTGCGGCTGGAGAGTGCCGAGGCGGCGGTCGAGCTCGCCGGCCAGCTGCGGGAACAGATCCGCGACGAGATGGTCTTCGACTCGCTCACGCTGGACGTGGACACCGCGGTCGGGGTTGTCGTACACCCGGATCATGGCGACGCGCCGGCGACCCTGCTGCAACGGGTGGACGTGGCCGCGACGGCGGCCAAGGTGGTTCCGGGCAGCGTGCAGCTGTACACGCCGGCGTTGGAGTCGCGGTCGCTGCACCGGCTCGGGCTCGCCGGGGATCTGCGCCACGCCCTCGACAACGGCGAGCTGGAGGTCTACTACCAGCCCAAGGTGACGCTGCGGGACCGCCGGCTCCTCGGGGTCGAGTGCCTGGCCCGGTGGGAGCATCCGACGCACGGCTCGGTCTCCCCGGCGGACTTCGTCGCCGTGGCCGAGCACACCGGTCAGCTCGGCCGGCTCACCGAGTTCGTGCTCCGGGAAGGGCTGCGGCACAGCCGGGACTGGGCGCACGGCGGCCAGTCGCTCGCCGTCGCGGTCAACCTCTCCGCGCGTACGCTTCTCGACCAGCACTTCCCGGAGCAGGTCCGGGAACTGCTCGAGGAGTACGGGGTGCCGGCGCAGCTGCTGACCCTGGAGATCCCGGAAGCCGGCGTGCTGGACGGCACGGAGCGTCCGATCCCGACCCTGCGTCGCCTGCGTGATCTCGGGGTACGGCTCTCGGTGGACGACTTCGGCACCGGCAGCTCCTCGCTGGCCCACCTGCGTCGCCTGCCGGTGCACGAGGTGAAGGTCGACCACTCCTTCGTGCAGGGCATGGCCACCGACCCGGGGGACCTGGCGATCGTCAACGCCGTGGTCACCCTCTCCCAGCAGTTCGGTCTCACCGTGGTGGCCGAGGGTGTGGAGAGCGAGCTGACCCTGGAGTTGCTCCAGGACATCGGCTGCGAGGTCGGCCAGGGGTTCCTGTTCAGCCGCCCGTTGTCGTTCGAACGCATGGAGGCATGGTTCGGTGCCCAGATCGACCCGGAGTCGATCTCCAGCAGCGAGCTTCCGAGGCTGCGCGTGGTGCCCTGAGCTGGGCGTACGGCGTCCCTGGGGATCCGATTTCACCAGCACGACCGGGCCGTGTACTCTTACCTCTGCGCGAGCACCGAGTGATCGCGCAGGCCCCCTTAGCTCAGTCGGCAGAGCGTCTCCATGGTAAGGAGAAGGTCTACGGTTCGATTCCGTAAGGGGGCTCAGAGGGTCCGGCTGGGCCCACCGCGGCGGTGTAGCTCAGATGGCAGAGCAAGCGGCTCATAATCGCTGTGTCGCCGGTTCAAGTCCGGCCACCGCTACTCTCGTCCGCCCCGGACATTTCCGGTGGTCGGTGGGACGGGCGCCACAGGCGCCCGCTTTGCGTGTCCGCCCAGGTGGCGCGTACGCTTTAGCGCCGTAGTTGTATCCGTTATCGAGGAAGGCACTCCGCCGTGGCGAAGGCGACCGATGTCCGGCCGAAGATCACTTTGGCGTGTGTGGAGTGCAAGGAGCGCAACTACATCACGCGCAAGAACCGCCGTAACGACCCGGACCGCATCGAGCTGAAGAAGTTCTGCCCCCGGGACGGGCGGCACACCCTGCACCGCGAGACGCGCTGAACCCGTCCGGGCCGATCGGCCCGGATCAGCACCCGTCATGATCGCCGGTTCGTACGGACGGCGCGGCTTGAGCCGACGTCGACCGCTCGGATCGGCGATCGTGCTCTGCGTGTAGGTTCGCGGCATGCCCCTGGACCAGTCCTTCGTCGGTCGGACCTATCCGCCGACCGCCCCCTATCAGGTGGGCCGAGAGAAGATCCGCGAGTTCGCGACGGCGATCGGCGCCACCGATCCCGCCCACCACGATCCGCAGGCCGCCCGCGCGCTGGGCCACCCGGACGTGGTCGCGCCGCCGACGTTCCCGGTGGTGATCACCATGGCCGCCAGTCGTCAGCTGATCGAGGACCCCGCGCTCGGCATCGACTACAGCCGGGTGGTCCACGGTGACCAGCGGTTCGCGTACACCCGGCCGGTGGTGGCCGGCGACGAGCTGGTCTGTGTCAACACGGTCGAGGACATCACCAGCCGGGGTGGCCACGAGTTCCTGACCACCCGGACCGACGTCAGCACCACCGCCGGGGAGCCGGTGGTCGCGGTCTGGTCCAAGCTCGTCGTACGCGGGGAGGCCTGACATGGAACTGCCTACCCAGACGTTCCGGGTGACCCGGGCGGACCTGGTCCGATACGCCGGTGCCTCGGGCGACTTCAACCCGATCCACTGGAGCGACCGGTTCGCCACCAAGGTGGGGCTGCCCGGTGTGATCGCCCACGGCATGTTCACCATGGCGCTCGTCGGCCGGGCGGTCACCGCCTGGGCCGGCTCGCCCGACGCGGTGGTCGACTTCGGCGTGCGGTTCACCCGCCCGGTGGTGGTCCCCGACGACGACGCCGGCACCGAGATCGTGGTGACCGCGGTCGTCCGTGAGGTGACCGACGCGGGTCTGACCAGGCTGGACGTGACCGCCACCTGCCTCGGTGAGAAGGTGCTCTCGCAGGCGCGGGCCACCGTGCGCAGGGCCGGCTGACCGGCACCGGGCGGCGCGTCGGGTAGACCGGTTGGGAAAGTCGGGTCGGTACCCGTACACTGGTCCGCCGTGGGGCAAGTGACCCCTGCCTGGTCGTGTGGCCGGGTGGGGCGAGCGTTGCCGCACAGGGGTGTAGCTCAATTGGCAGAGCAGCGGTCTCCAAAACCGCAGGCTGCAGGTTCAAGTCCTGTCACCCCTGCGCCTCAGGCCTGACCGTTCCGTGGGTCGCGCCGCCTTCTGGTGGCGTCCGGCCCGTGGTGGTGGCATCGGCGGGGAGGTTCCGAGGCATCGGGCCCTTCCGGTTGATCCGCCGGCCGCGGCCCGTCCCGGGACGGTTGGTCCGGCCGGCGTGACCAAGCGCCGCGCACGCGCCCCGCGTGCGACACCGACATCCCGCGACGGAGGGCGAAGTGGCCGACAACAAGCGGCGCGGCGAGGACGCCGACGACGAGCGCCTGAACGACGAGGTCGTCAACGACAGCGCCGAGGATGACGCCACCGACGCGGACGAGCCGGTTTCGCGAGGCGGCACCGCCACCCGTTCGCGGGCGCGGGCGGATTCCGCCGACGGCCGTAAGACGCGTACCGACGCCGACAAGGTGGGCCTGTTCGGTCGCATCGCGCGTTTCATCCGCGAGGTCGTGGCCGAACTGCGTAAGGTCATCTGGCCGACCCGCAAGGAACTGCTGACCTACACGGCAGTGGTGATCGCGTTCGTCACGGTGATGCTGACGATCGTGGCTGTCCTGGACTACGGCTTCGCCAAGGGCGTGTTGTGGGTCTTCGGCAACCCCAGCTGACCGGCTGAACGTGCGATAGTGACGGAAGTGAGCAAGCGTGCCTGAGTACGACGAGACCGCCGAGACCACGGACGAGCAGTCCACGGTGGCGACGGCGGCTGGTGACGAGTCGGTCGAGGCCGCCAACGAGCCGGAGTTCGCCATGACCGAGCCCGCTCCCGAGGAGGACTTCGACCCGGTCGCGGAGCTGCGGCAGAAGCTGCGCTACGCACCGGGTGACTGGTACGTGGTGCACTCATACGCCGGTTACGAGAACAAGGTCAAGACCAACCTCGAGACCCGGATCACGTCCCTCGACATGGAGGACTACATCTACCAGGTCGAGGTGCCGACCCGGGAAGAGGTCGAGGTCAAGAACGGCAAGCGCTCCCAGGTGCAGGCCAAGGTCTTCCCCGGCTACATCCTCGTGCGGATGGAGTTGACCGCCGAGTCGTACTCCTGCGTGCGGAACACCCCCGGCGTCACCGGTTTCGTCGGCGCCACGGACCGGGCCGACCGGCCGGCACCGCTCAGCCTCGACGAGGTGCTCAAGTGGCTGGCACCGGCCGTCGAGACCGAGCAGAAGAAGGCCAAGCCGGAGGTCAAGGTCCTCGACTTCGAGGTCGGTGACTCGGTCACGGTCACCGACGGCGCCTTCGCCTCCCTACCGGCCACGATCAGCGAGATCAACGCCGACCAGCAGAAGCTCAAGGTGCTGGTGTCGATCTTCGGCCGGGAGACGCCGGTGGAGCTGAACTTCAACCAGGTCGCCAAGATCTGATTCGTCGACCGCCGGCGGCGGGCGACCGCCGCCGGCAGTCGTTCGTCCGGTTCACCCGGCTGGCGCACCTCCGTGGCTGCCGGGATCCAGGTCTGCGCTACCCTAGAACGTCGCCGCCGTCGCATGCGCGCTGACCGTGCGCGCACCGACGGCGGTGTCGTGTGAACCTTTCCCAGTTCCAAGCCCCAGGAAGAGACATGCCTCCGAAGAAGAAGCTCGTCAAGACGTTCACGCTTCAGCTGCCGGCGGGCCAGGCCACTCCGGCGCCGCCGGTCGGTCCCGCGCTCGGCCAGCACGGTGTGAACATCATGGAGTTCTGCAAGTCGTACAACGCGCAGACCGAGTCGCAGCGGGGCGACATCGTCCCCGCCGAGATCAGCGTGTACGAGGACCGGTCCTTCACCTTCGTGCTGAAGACCCCGCCCGCCGCCCGGCTGCTGATCAAGGCCGCCGGTGTGCAGAAGGGCTCGGGCGTCCCGCACACGCAGAAGGTCGGTTCGGTGACCCGTGCCCAGCTGCGGGAGATCGCCGAGAAGAAGATGGCCGACCTCAACGCCAACGACCTCGACCAGGCTGAGAAGATCATCGCCGGCACCGCCCGGTCGATGGGCCTGAACGTCACCGACTGACGTCGGCCACCACCGAACCGTACGGATCGTGGGAGGGCACGCGAGCATCGCGGCCCGCCAGAGACCACAGGAGTAGACAGCAGATGCAGCGCAGCAAGAGCTACCGCAAGGCCGCCGAGGTCATCGACCGGTCCAAGCTCTACACCCCCGTCGAGGCCGTCAAGCTGGCCAAGGAAACCACCGCCGTCAAGTTCGACGCCACGGTCGAGGTCGCGATGCGCCTCGGCGTCGATCCCCGCAAGGCGGACCAGATGGTCCGGGGCACGGTCAACCTGCCGCACGGCACCGGTAAGACCGCCCGCGTGATCGTCTTCGCGGCCGGCGCGAAGGCCGAGGAGGCCGTCGCCGCCGGAGCCGACGAGGTGGGCACCGACGAGCTGGTCGCCCGGATCCAGGGCGGCTGGCTGGACTTCGACGCGGCGATCGCCACGCCCGACCAGATGGCCAAGATCGGCCGGATCGCGCGGATCCTGGGCCCGCGCGGTCTGATGCCGAACCCGAAGACCGGCACGGTGACCATGGACGTCACCAAGGCCGTCTCGGACATCAAGGGCGGGAAGATCACCTTCCGGGTGGACAAGCACTCGAACCTGCACCTGATCATCGGTAAGGCCTCGTTCTCCGAGGCCCAGCTGGTCGACAACTACGCGGCCGTCCTCGACGAGGTGCTGCGGGCCAAGCCGTCGGCCGCGAAGGGCAAGTACCTCAAGAAGGTCACCCTCACCACCACCATGGGACCGGGCGTACCGGTCGACCCGAACGTGGTGAAGAACCTGCAGGAGGGCTCGGCCGACAGCTGAGCACGACGCATCGACACGGCCCCGCCACTCCTGGCGGGGCCGCGTTCGTCTGTCCGGTGTGGCAGGCTCGCGGCATGTGGCTGGAGGACGTCGGGCTGCGGTATCACCGGCGCGGTCCGTGGGTGCTGCGGCAGGTGACGGTGCGCGTGGCGGCGGGCGAGGCGGTGGTGGTGGGGGGCCGCAACGGGGCTGGCAAGTCGACGCTGCTCCAGCTCGCCGCCGGAGTCCTGCGGCCGTCCCGGGGGCGGGTGCTCGACCGGCCGGCGGTCGTGGGCTGGGTACCGGAGCGCTTCCCGGCCGAGCAGCCGTTCACGGTCGACGGCTATCTCGCCGCGATGGCCCGGATCGCCGGCCTGTCCCCGGCCGCGACGGAGCGTACGGTGCGACGCTGGGTCGACCGACTCGGCCTCGGCCCGTTCCGCACGGTCCGGCTGGCTCAGCTGTCGAAGGGCACCGCCCAGAAGGTCGGCCTGGCCCAGGCCGTGCTGCGTCCGCCCGGCCTGCTCGTCCTCGACGAGCCCTGGGAGGGCCTGGACGCCGCAGCGCGTGAGCTGGTTCCGCAACTGGTCGACGAGGTGCTGGCCGACGGCGGGTCGGTGCTGGTCAGCGATCACCGAGGGGAGACGGTTCGGCTGCCCGGCGCCCGGGAGTGGTTGGTGGTCGACGGTGCGGTGGTCGAGCGGCCACCGTCGGGCGAGGCGGCGGTCGCGGTGGTCGAGCTGGAGGTTCCGGTGGGACAGCTACCGGCCACCGTCGCCCGCCTGCGCGCCGAGGGCCACCACGTCCTGCGGGTACGCGGCCAGAGCGCACCGCCCGAGGCCACCGGACCGGCAACGGGACCATCGTCCGAGGTGGCCCGGTGACCGCGTTGGTGCGCTTCCGGCTCGCCGGCTTCCTGCGTACCGGACGGGCGTTGGCGCCGGTCCTCGCCGGCCTGCTCACCCTCGGCATCCTGTACGGCGGCGGTCGGGCCCAGCCGGCGGAGGCGTACGGCGTGTCGGCCGTGGTGCTCTTCCCGGTGCTGGCCTGGCAGACCAAGATCCTGCTGGACGTGGAGCCGGACGTGCAGCGTCGGCTGGCTCTGGTGGCGGTCGGTCCGGCCCGGGAGCAGGTGGCCGGGCTAGTCGCCGCGGTGGTGGCTGGCCTTGGTCTGGTGGCGGTCGCCCTGGTCTTTCCCTGGCTGGTCGGCGGGGTCGCCGCGCCCAGCCTGCCCGGTGACCGGTCGGTTTCCACAGGCGTGACGCTCGGTCTCTGGGCACACCTGCTCGCCCTGCCGGCGGCTGTGGCGCTCGGCGCGCTGGCCAGTCGGGTGGTCACCCGAAGCGCCGGCTACGGTGTGACGGTGCTCACTGTCGGTACGGTCGGCGTACTGGTGCTCGGTCTCTCGGGGTCGGTCGCGCCGTGGCTGGCGCCACCGCTGCTACCCACCGCCAGGGCGTTGGTCGGCCCGTTGCCCGGGTCGACGGCGTTGCTGCTGACCGTGTGGGCGCTGGCCTGGGCGGCGGTGGCGTTGACCGGCTACGCCCGGGCCCGCACCCGGCGCGCCTAGCACGTGCTCGTGCTCGCCGCTCGAGAGGGACGAGGGTGGCGCGACCGCAGCCAGCCAGCGACCTGGACCCACGGGCCGATCGGACCGTCGGCCGGGTGACGGCCGTTGCCGCCGCCGGGCCGGTCCTGGGGGCGATTTGGTGGTCAGCGCGGGTGTCGCGTAGCCTTGGTCGCGAAGTTCCACCCAGAGACCGCTGGTCACCGTGCCCCGGGCACGGTCGAAGGTCCCGCGACGACGGGCGACCCGCGTAGGGCGGCAAGCGACATCGGCAGCGTCATGTGGTCCGCCGACCAGGTGATTCCGGCCGTCTTCGCCCCGTGCGCCCTGCGCCGGGGCTTTTCTGTTGCCGCGACACCTCCGCTCCGTCACAGGCGCTCGCCTGCGACGGTGACCAGCCTCGAGCAACGAGAGAGGAGGGACATGGCGGACAAGCCGATCCGGGCCGACAAGGCCACGGCCGTCGCAGAGCTGACCGAGAGCTTCCGCAGCGCGGGTGCCACCGTGCTGACCGAGTACCGCGGTCTGACGGTTTCCCAGCTCACCCAGCTGCGGCGCTCACTCGGCAAGGAGACCAGCTACACGGTCGCCAAGAACACGCTGGCGAAGCGTGCCGCGGCGGACGCGGGCATCTCCGGCCTTGACGAGCTGTTCACCGGTCCTACCGCGCTGACTTTCGTTTCGGGCGACGTCGTCGAGGCGGCGAAGGGCCTTCGCGACTTCGCGAAGGCCAACCCGAAGCTCGTCATCAAGGGCGGTGTCTTCGAGGGCAAGGCCATTTCCGCGGCCGAGGTCACGAAGCTCGCCGACCTGGAGTCCCGCGAGGTGCTGCTGGCCAAGCTGGCCGGCGCGATGAAGGGCAACCTGAGCAAGGCCGCGGCCCTGTTCCAGGCCCCGCTGTCGAAGACCGCCCGCCTGGCGGCCGCCCTGCAGGACAAGCGCGAGAAGGAAGGCGCCGAGGCGGCCTGAGGCCGCGCCGACGCACCACGTTCTTAGTTTGAACCATTAGGAAAGGACGCCAGACATGGCGAAGCTCAGCACCGACGAGCTGCTCGACGCGTTCAAGGAGATGACGCTGATCGAGCTCTCCGAGTTCGTGAAGCAGTTCGAGGAGACCTTCGAGGTCACCGCCGCCGCCCCGGCCGCGATGATGATGGCGGGTCCGGCCACCGGTGGCGCCGCTGCCGAGGCCGAGCCGGAGAAGGACGAGTTCGACGTCATCCTCGACGCCGACGGCGGCAAGAAGATCCAGGTCATCAAGGTCGTGCGTGAGCTGACCGGCCTGGGCCTCAAGGAGGCCAAGGACCTGGTCGAGGCCGCTCCGAAGCCGGTCCTGGAGAAGGTCAACAAGGAGACCGCGGACAAGGCCAAGGCCAAGCTCGAGGGTGAGGGCGCCAAGGTCACCCTCAAGTGACCTGAGTCCCAACCTGGCCGTCCCGGCTCGCGTGAACCGGGCACCGCACGTCGCGGCGGGCGGCGATCCGACAGTGGATCGCCGCCCGCCGTGTTCGTGGGCCGGCGCACCCGGCATGAGCAGGGTCTCGAGCCAGGTTCGCGGCGCGTCGACCGGAGCCGGCGGGCTCTCCCGTGGGTGGGAAAGAGGGCCGATGCCGACCGGGGCCCTTGACGCGGCCCTGGACTGCCAGGCACGCTGACATCTGCAAGACCTTCCGCGCTTGCGACGGCCACCGCGCGGGTAATGCAGCGGCAGCTCCACTCGCCACGCACATCCGAGCGGCCCGGCAGGGACGTTGCGTTCCGAGCGGCCCGGTTCGACCCGTTCGAGGGGTCCCGAGGCACGTTCCGCGACAACCTGCGGGGTGGGCTGGACAGCGGTTAGCCTCTCGGCTACACTGCTAGTTTGCGCTGCCTTCCGACTTGACCCCTGCTCGGAAATGTCCGTTTGTGGATATTTTCTGGTGGGGTCATTGGAGTGCACGCGTACCAGCCGTTCTGCAGCACCGGTCCTCGGAAGGACGCATCTTGGCAGCTTCCCGCCCTGCGAAGACCAGTCGTACGTCGAGCGCATTCGCTCCCCGCCGAGTTTCCTTCGGTCGGATCACCGAACACCTCGAGGTCCCCAACCTCCTCGCCATTCAGAACGAGTCCTTCGACTGGCTCGTCGGCAACGAGGCTTGGCAGGGCCGGTCGGCGGACGACCCGCACGCACGCTCGGGTCTCGCGGAGATCCTCGACGAGATCAGTCCCATTGAGGACTTTTCCGGCACTATGTCGCTTTCCTTCTCGGCGCCGCGCTTCGACGAGGTCAAGGCCTCGATCGAGGAGTGCAAGGAGAAGGACCTGACCTACTGCGCGCCACTGTTCGTGACCGCGGAGTTCACCAACAACACCACCGGCGAGATCAAGAGCCAGACGGTGTTCATGGGTGACTTCCCGATGATGACGCCGAAGGGCACCTTCATCATCAACGGCACCGAGCGTGTGGTGGTCAGCCAGCTCGTCCGCTCGCCGGGCGTGTACTTCGACAAGCAGCCGGACAAGACCTCCGACCGCGACCTCTCCAGCGTCAAGGTCATCCCGAGCCGGGGTGCCTGGCTGGAGTTCGACATCGACAAGCGCGACACGGTCGGCGTTCGCATCGACCGTAAGCGTCGGCAGGCCGTCACGGTGCTGCTCAAGGCCATCGGATGGTCGGCCGAGCAGATCCGTGAGAAGTTCGGCTGGTCCGAGCTGATGATGACCACGCTCGAGAAGGACCACATCGCCGGCCAGGACGAGGCGCTACTCGACATCTACCGCAAGCTGCGCCCTGGCGAGCCGCCGACCCGCGAGAACGCCCAGACCCTGCTCGACAACCTCTTCTTCAACCCGAAGCGGTACGACGTAGCCAAGGTCGGTCGGTACAAGTTCAACAAGAAGCTCGAGCTGGATGTGCCGATCACCACCGGCACGCTGACCGAGGACGACATCGTCGCCACCGTGGAGTACCTCTGCCGGCTGCACGCCGGTGAGGAGGGCTACGAGGCCGACGACATCGACCACTTCGGCAACCGGCGGCTGCGTACCGTGGGCGAGCTGATCCAGAACCAGGTTCGGGTCGGCCTGTCCCGGATGGAGCGGGTCGTCCGGGAGCGGATGACCACCCAGGACGTCGAGGCGATCACGCCGCAGACCCTGATCAACATCCGGCCGGTCGTCGCCGCGATCCGGGAGTTCTTCGGCACCTCGCAGCTGTCCCAGTTCATGGACCAGACCAACCCGCTGGCGGGCCTGACCCACCGGCGACGGCTGAGCGCGCTCGGCCCCGGTGGTCTGTCCCGGGAGCGGGCCGGCTTCGAGGTCCGCGACGTGCACCCGTCCCACTACGGCCGGATGTGCCCGATCGAGACGCCGGAAGGCCCGAACATCGGCCTGATCGGCGCGCTGTCCACCTTCGCCCGGGTCAACCCGTTCGGCTTCATCGAGACGCCGTACCGGAAGGTCATCGACGGTCGGGTCACCGACCAGATCGACTACCTGACCGCGGACGAGGAGGACCGGTTCGTCAAGGCGCAGGCCAACGCCCCGCTGCGGGCCGACGGCTCGTTCGCCGAGGACCGCGTCCTGGTCCGGCGTAAGGGCGGCGAGACCGAGGACGTCCCGCCGGCCGCCGTGGACTACATGGACGTGTCGCCGCGGCAGATGACCTCGGTCGCGACCGCGATGATTCCGTTCCTGGAGCACGACGACGCGAACCGGGCCCTGATGGGCGCGAACATGCAGCGTCAGGCGGTGCCGCTGGTCAAGGCCGAGTCCCCGCTGGTCGGCACCGGCATGGAGTACCGTGCCGCCGTCGACGCCGGTGACGTGGTCGTGGCCGAGGTCGGTGGCGTGGTCGAGGACCTCTGCGCCGACTACATCACCGTCCACCAGGACGACGGTCACCGCCGGACGTACCTGCTGCACAAGTTCCGCCGCTCCAACGCCGGCTCCTGCGTCAACCAGAAGCCCGTCGTCTTCGAGGGCGACCGGGTCGAGGCCGGCCAGGTCATCGCCGACGGTCCGTGCACCGACGAGGGCGAGATGGCGCTCGGGCGAAACCTGCTCGTGGCGTTCATGACCTGGGAGGGGCACAACTACGAGGACGCGATCATCCTGTCGCAGCGCCTCGTCCAGCAGGACGTGCTCACCTCGATCCACATCGAGGAGCACGAGGTCGACGCGCGGGACACCAAGCTCGGCCCGGAGGAGATCACCCGCGACATTCCGAACGTCAGCGAGGAGATGCTCGCCGACCTGGACGAGCGCGGGATCATCCGGATCGGCGCCGAGGTCGTCCCCGGCGACATCCTGGTCGGCAAGGTCACGCCCAAGGGCGAGACCGAGCTGACCCCGGAGGAGCGGCTGCTTCGGGCGATCTTCGGCGAGAAGGCCCGTGAGGTCCGGGACACCTCCCTGAAGGTGCCGCACGGCGAGACCGGCACGGTCATCGGCGTGCGTACCTTCTCCCGGGAGGACGGCGACGAGTTGCCGCCGGGCGTCAACGAGCTGGTCCGGGTCTACGTCGCCCAGAAGCGGAAGATCCAGGACGGTGACAAGCTCGCCGGCCGGCACGGCAACAAGGGCGTCATCTCCAAGATCCTTCCGGTCGAGGACATGCCGTTCCTGGAGGACGGCACCCCGGTCGACATCGTGCTCAACCCGCTGGGTGTGCCGAGCCGGATGAACATCGGCCAGGTGCTGGAGACTCACCTGGGCTGGGTGGCCAAGACGGGCTGGCAGGTCGAGGGGGACGATGCCGAGTGGAAGCGACAGCTCCAGGGCATCGGCGCCGACTCCTCGGAGCCGGACACCAACGTGGCCACCCCGGTCTTCGACGGTGCCCGCGAGGAGGAGATCTCCGGTCTGCTCGCCTCGACCCTGCCCAACCGGGACGGTCGGCAGCTGATCGGTTCCTCCGGCAAGGCGCAGCTGTTCGACGGTCGCTCCGGTGAGCCGCTGCCCGACCCGATCGCCGTCGGCTACATCTACATCCTGAAGCTCAACCACCTGGTCGACGACAAGATTCACGCTCGGTCGACCGGCCCGTACTCGATGATCACGCAGCAGCCGCTGGGTGGTAAGGCGCAGTTCGGTGGTCAGCGCTTCGGTGAGATGGAGTGCTGGGCGATGCAGGCCTACGGTGCCGCGTACGCCCTGCAGGAGCTGTTGACGATCAAGTCCGACGATGTCCTCGGCCGGGTGAAGGTCTACGAGGCCATCGTCAAGGGCGAGAACATCCCGGAGCCGGGCATCCCGGAGTCGTTCAAGGTGCTGCTCAAGGAGCTGCAGTCGCTGTGCCTCAACGTCGAGGTGCTGTCCAGCGACGGTGTGGCCCTGGAGATGCGCGAGACCGACGACGAGGTGTTCCGGGCCGCGGAGGAACTGGGTATCGACCTGTCCCGGCGCGAGCCGAGCTCGGTCGAGGAAGTGTGAGGTAGGTGGTGGGTCTGGGGCGGCGCAACCCGCTCCGGGCGGTCAGGCTTGATCCCTCCGCGGGTTACGCCGCCCCAGACCCACGCCACGAGAGCTAGCTAGAACCAAGACACGACACGAGGGATATAACGTGCTCGACGTCAACTTCTTCGACGAGCTGCGCATCGGCCTCGCGACCGCGGACGACATTCGTCAGTGGTCGCACGGCGAGGTCAAGAAGCCCGAGACGATCAACTACCGCACCCTCAAGCCGGAGAAGGACGGGCTCTTCTGCGAGAAGATCTTCGGTCCGCAGCGGGACTGGGAGTGCTACTGCGGTAAGTACAAGCGGGTCCGGTTCAAGGGCATCATCTGCGAGCGCTGCGGCGTCGAGGTGACCCGCTCGAAGGTCCGCCGTGAGCGGATGGGCCACATCGAGCTGGCCGCCCCGGTGACCCACATCTGGTACTTCAAGGGCGTGCCGAGCCGGCTGGGCTACCTGCTGGACCTCGCCCCGAAGGACCTCGAAAAGATCATCTACTTCGCCTCGTACGTCGTGACGAGCGTTGACGCCGAAGCGCGTCACCGTGACCTCTCGACCATCGAGAACGAGATCCTGGCCGAGAAGCGGCAGTCGGAGAACAGCCGCGACTCGGAGATCGAGAAGCGGGCGGCCAAGCTCGAGGCCGACCTGGCCGAGTTGGAGGCCGAGGGCGCGAAGGCGGACGTCCGGCGCAAGGTCAAGGAGGGCGGAGAGCGCGAGATGCGCCAGATCCGCGACCGGGCCCAGCGCGAGATCGACCGCCTGGACGAGGTGCTGGACACCTTCCGCAAGCTGGAGCCGAAGCAGCTGGTCACCGACGAGCTGCTCTACCGTGAGCTGCGCGACCGGTTCGGTGAGTACTTCACCGGTGGCATGGGTGCCGAGGCGATCAAGGCCCTGGTGCAGAACATGGACCTGGAGGCCGAGGCCGAGAACCTGCGGGAAACCATCCGCACCGGTAAGGGGCAGCGGAAGATCCGGGCGCTCAAGCGGCTCAAGGTCGTCGCGGCGTTCCAGAACACCCGCAACTCGCCGCTCGGCATGGTGCTGGACTGCGTACCGGTCATCCCGCCGGACCTGCGCCCGATGGTGCAGCTCGACGGTGGCCGGTTCGCCACCAGCGACCTGAACGACCTCTACCGTCGGGTCATCAACCGGAACAACCGGCTCAAGCGGCTGATCGACCTCGGCGCGCCCGAGATCATCGTCAACAACGAGAAGCGGATGCTGCAGGAGGCCGTCGACGCGCTGTTCGACAACGGCCGCCGCGGCCGGCCGGTCACCGGCCCGGGTAACCGTCCGCTCAAGTCGCTGTCCGACATGCTCAAGGGCAAGCAGGGCCGGTTCCGCCAGAACCTGCTGGGCAAGCGCGTCGACTACTCCGGCCGTTCGGTCATCGTGGTCGGCCCGAAGCTCAAGCTGCACCAGTGCGGCCTGCCCAAGCAGATGGCGCTGGAGCTGTTCAAGCCGTTCGTGATGAAGCGGCTGGTCGACCTCAACCACGCGCAGAACATCAAGTCCGCCAAGCGGATGGTCGAGCGGCAGCGGCCGGTCGTGTGGGACGTGCTGGAAGAGGTCATCGGCGAGCACCCGGTGCTGCTCAACCGGGCACCGACCCTGCACCGACTCGGCATCCAGGCCTTCGAGCCGCAGCTGGTCGAGGGCAAGGCCATCCAGATCCACCCGCTGGTCTGCACCGCGTTCAACGCCGACTTCGACGGTGACCAGATGGCGGTGCACGTGCCGCTGTCCGCCGAGGCCCAGGCCGAGGCGCGGATCCTGATGCTGTCGTCGAACAACATCCTCAAGCCGGCCGACGGCAAGCCGGTCACCATGCCCACCCAGGACATGGTCATCGGGCTCTACCACCTGACCCACCTCACCGCCGGTGAGCGGGGCGAGGGCCGGGCGTTCAGCTCGGACGCCGAGGCGCGGATGGCGTACGACAACGGCGAGCTGCACCTGCAGGCGCCGGTGAAGATCCGGCTGCGGGATGTCGTCGAGGTGGACAACGGCGCCGGTGGTCAGCCGTGGACCGCGCCCGAGGGCTGGGTGCCGGGCGAGCCGCTGACCGTGGAGACCACCCTCGGTCGGGTGCTGTTCAACGAGACCCTGCCGCAGGGCTACCGGTTCGTGAACTACGAGATCCGCAAGGGTCAGCTCTCCGCGATCGTCAACGACCTCGCCGAGCGGTTCCCGAAGGTGGCCCTGGCGGCCACCCTCGACGGGCTCAAGGAGGCCGGTTTCCACTGGGCCACCTGGTCCGGCGTGACCATCGGCATGGAGGACGTCATCGCTCCGCCGCGCAAGCGGGAGATCCTGGAGCGGTACGAGAAGGAAGCCGACCGGATCGACAAGCAGTACCAGCGTGGTCTGATGACCGCCGAGGAGCGTCGCGGCGAGCTCATCGAGATCTGGACCAAGGCGACGAACGAGGTCGCCAAGGAGATGGACACCGCACTGCCGCAGGAGAACCCGCTGTGGAAGATGATCAACTCGGGTGCTCGCGGTAACCTGCTCCAGCTCCGGCAGATCGCGGCGATCCGTGGTCTGGTGGCCAACCCGAAGGGCGAGATCATCCCCCGGCCGATCAAGGCCAGCTACCGGGAGGGTCTGTCCGTGCTGGAGTACTTCATCTCCACGCACGGTGCCCGTAAGGGTCTCGCGGACACCGCTCTGCGTACCGCCGACTCGGGTTACCTGACCCGGCGTCTGGTGGACGTCTCGCAGGACGTCATCATCCGCGAGGAGGACTGCGGCACCGATCGGGCCATCCCGATGCAGGTCGGTCAGCACCTCGACGGCCGACTGGTCGTGCACGAGCACGCCGAGACGAGCGTGCACGCCCGTACTCTCGCCGACGACATCAAGGGGCCGGACGGCACCGTCGTCGCCGAGCGGGGCGCGGACATCAACTCGATCCTGGTCGACCGGATCGTCGCCGCCGGAGTCGAGACCGTCCGGGTGCGCAGCGTGCTCACCTGCGAGTCGAAGCTGGGCGTCTGCGGTGCGTGCTACGGCCGCTCGCTGCCGACCGGCAAGATCGTCGATGTCGGTGAGGCGGTCGGCATCATCGCCGCCCAGTCCATCGGTGAGCCGGGTACGCAGCTGACGATGCGTACCTTCCACACCGGTGGTGTCGCGGGTGAGGACATCACCCAGGGTCTGCCGCGTGTCCAGGAGATCTTCGAGGCCCGGATCCCGAAGGGTAAGGCGCCCATCGCCGACACCCCCGGCCGGATCCGGATCGAGGACGGCGAGCGGTCGCGCAAGATCGTGGTCATCCCGGACGACGGCAGCGACGAGATCGTCTACGACAAGATCTCGAAGCGGGTCCGGCTGCGGGCCCACGACGGCGATCACGTCGAGGTCGGCGAGAAGCTCACCGAGGGCACCATCGACCCGCACGAGCTGCTGCGCATCCTCGGCCCCCGGGCGGTCCAGGTCCACCTGACCCAGGAGGTCCAGGAGGTCTACCGCTCGCAGGGTGTGCTCATCCACGACAAGCACATCGAGATCATCATCCGCCAGATGCTCAAGCGGGTGACGGTCATCGACTCCGGCTCGACCGAGTTCCTGCCGGGTGTGCTTGTCGACCGGGCGCTGTTCGAGTCGGAGAACCGCCGGCTCGTCGGCGAGGGTGGCGAGCCCGCCGCCGGTCGTCCGGTGCTGATGGGTATCACGAAGGCCTCGCTGGCCACCGACTCCTGGCTCTCGGCGGCCTCCTTCCAGGAGACCACCCGGGTGCTGACCGACGCGGCGATCCACGCCCGCAGCGACTCGCTCATCGGTCTCAAGGAGAACGTGATCATCGGTAAGCTCATCCCGGCCGGTACCGGCATCAGCAAGTACCGCAACGTCCGGGTCGAGCCGACCGAGGAGGCGAAGGCCAAGGTCTACTCGATGACCGGCTACCCGGAGACCGACTACGGTTTCGGGCCGGCCAGTGGCCAGGCGGTCCCGCTGGACGACTTCGACTTCGGGTCGTACCGCTAGACCGTGCGGTGACATGGGAGGCCCCGGCGCAGGCGCGCCGGGGCCTCCTCGCGTTTCCGGAGTGTCCGTGGGCGCGGTGGGGGACCTTTCCCGCGCCGCGGGTCCGGTTCGTGCCGCGGGTACGGCGCGGACACCCGTCGGCGGAGGCATCATGTGGTCATGACGATCGCACCCGGATCGGCGCCCCTCGCGTCGGCACCGCGTCACCCGCTGGACCCGGATCCGGTCCGGGCGACCAAGGCCCGGGCGGTCTTCGCCCTCGGTCTGATGGCGGCTCTGACGGGGCTGCTGATCGGTGGCGTGGTGCCGGCCACGGTAGCCCTGTACCTGGCTCGACAGGCGCGCCGCGAGGCGTACGCCTCGGCGGGTTTCCTGACCGGTGCGGCCTGGCTGCGTCGCGGCGAGCGGCTGGCCTGGACGGGCCTGGTGCTGGTCGCGGTCAGCCTGGTGGTGGCGCTGGTGATCGGGATCATCCGGCTCGCCGAGGCGCCGTACGGGCAGGACTTCGCGCCCAACGTCGACTGACCCGGCGCGACCGCGGGTCGTCGCGCCCCGCACCGACGGGCTGACGGCCGACGGTAGCCTGACCGGTGTCCGTCGCGCGGTGCGGGGACGCTGCCCGACAAGGAGGATCCCGTGACGGAACCGGCGCGTCCCGAGGGCGGCGAAGCCGCTCAGCCCGCTGCCGGGCGCCCGGAGGCCGAACAGGCGGGATGGGCCCGGCCCGAACCGGAGCAGACCGTCCCGCCGACCTCCCCATCAGCCATCGGTTCGCCTTTCGGGCCGCCGCCTGGCTCGCCGCCTTTCGGGCCGCCGCGTGGTTCGGCACCGCCGGCCTCCGCGTCCTTCGGGCCCCCGGCCACCGGCCCGTCAGCCTTCGGACCGACGCCCGGACCGTCGGCGCCGGCCTGGCCCGCCGGCGGTCCGGGCTGGATGCCGCCACCACCACCCGCCCAGGAGCGTCCCCGACCGCCGAAGCGGGTCGAACCGGTGCCGGGGACCCCGTTCGCGGTGGTGCATCTCGACGTGCCCCCGGTCGCCTCGGGCCTGGCGGTCGGCTCGTTGGTGGCGGGCATCACCTCGATCCTGGTCTCGGTCCTGGTCATCTGCTTCGGCGCGATCGGGGGAGGGGCGAACGGGGCCTGGGCGGCGGGTGCCTTCGCCGCGCTGGGCGGCCTCACGGGTACGGGCGCCGTGGTGGCGGGGCTGCTCGGCATGCGGCAGATCCGACGCCCGGCACCGCCGCCGGCGGTCCGCTTCACCGGCCGTGGCCTGGCCATCGCGGGGATCAGTTGTGGCGGGACCGGACTGCTGCTCTGCCTGGTGGGGGTGGGACTGGCGCTGGTGTTGGCGCTGGCTTGAGCAGGGGCAGCGAGGGGCCGGCTCGGGGGCTCGCGGGCCGGTTTCCGGCGGAGCCGGTACACTTGTGTCCGTAGGTGCCCATCACGGGCGGGTGGTCGACAGAAGCCAGCCGGCAAGCGGTGTGACGTCCGGCAGGTCTTCCGTTTTGACCTGCGCGGCTGTGGTAGGTACTCTTTCCCCTTGTGCCCGGGCCCGCCCGGGCAACTCGTGCGTGCGCTGGAGCTGGCGTATCCGGCATCCGGATCGCACCACGACTGAGCCAAAGATCCGGCCTGCGGCGATCCGTGTGCCGGTGACAAACCCCGGTCTGCGCGTGAGCGCCGGGCGGGAACCGTGAGTTTGGCGACACGCCCGACCGCGGGTGCCGGGACCTCCGCGAGGTGGCCCTGGTCGGAATGTAGGAGAGTCGGTCACGAGATCGGCTACGGCAGACGGCGCGGCCGCGAGCAGCGGCCGAAGGGAGCGGAGAAACCCGGTGCCCACCATTCAGCAGTTGGTCCGAAAGGGCCGCCAGGCGAAGACCACCAAGACCAAGACCCCCGCGCTCAAGGGATCTCCCCAGCGTCGGGGCGTGTGCACCCGGGTGTACACCACCACCCCCAAGAAGCCGAACTCGGCGCTGCGCAAGGTCGCTCGGGTCAAGCTCAGCAGCCAGGTCGAGGTGACCGCCTACATCCCCGGTGTCGGGCACAACCTGCAGGAGCACTCGATCGTGCTCGTGCGTGGTGGCCGGGTGAAGGACCTCCCCGGTGTGCGTTACAAGATCGTTCGCGGTTCGCTGGACACCCAGGGCGTCCGTAACCGCAAGCAGGCGCGCAGCCGTTACGGCGCGAAGAAGGAGAAGAGCTGACATGCCGCGTAAGGGACCTGCTCCGCGGCGACCGCTGGTCGCTGACCCGGTGTACAACTCGCCGCTGGTCACGCAGCTGGTGAACAAGATCCTGCTGCGCGGCAAGCGTCAGCTCGCCGAGCGCGTCGTCTACGCCGCCCTGGAGGGCTGCCGGGAGAAGTCCGGTACCGACCCGGTCGTCACCCTCAAGCGCGCCATGGACAACGTCAAGCCGACCCTCGAGGTGCGCAGCCGCCGTGTCGGTGGCGCGACCTACCAGGTTCCGGTCGAGGTGCGCCCGGCTCGGGCGACCACGCTGGGCCTGCGCTGGCTGGTGACCTACGCCCGCGCCCGGCGGGAGAAGACGATGATCGAGCGGCTGATGAACGAGCTGCTGGACGCGAGCAACGGCCTCGGTGCCGCCGTCAAGCGGCGCGAGGACACGCACAAGATGGCCGAGTCCAACAAGGCCTTCGCGCACTACCGCTGGTAACACCCTGGTCCCGGCGCCATCCGGTGCCGGGACCGCCACCAGTTGTGTCGAGACGACGATAAGTAGGGATTGAAGTGGCCGCCGCAGACGCGCTCGCCAACGTACGCAACATCGGCATCATGGCGCACATCGATGCCGGTAAGACCACTACCACCGAGCGAATCCTGTTCTACACCGGTATCACGTACAAGATCGGTGAGGTCCACGAGGGCGCCGCCGTCATGGACTGGATGGAGCAGGAGCAGGAGCGCGGTATCACCATCACTTCCGCCGCCACGAAGTGCGAGTGGAAGGGCCACACGATCCAGATCATCGACACGCCCGGCCACGTCGACTTCACGGTCGAGGTGGAGCGGTCGTTGCGGGTCCTGGACGGTGCGGTCGCGGTCTACGACGGCGTGGCCGGCGTGGAGCCGCAGACGGAGAACGTCTGGCGGCAGGCGGACAAGTACAACGTCCCGCGGATGTGCTTCGTCAACAAGCTCGACCGGACCGGTGCCGACTTCTTCCGCTGCGTGCAGATGATGATCGACCGGCTGAACGCCACCCCGCTGGTGCTCCAGATCCCGATCGGGCTCGAGGGCGACCACATCGGCGTCGTCGACCTGGTCGAGATGCGCGCCCTCACCTGGCGCGGGGAGACCCAGAAGGGTGAGGACTACGCGATCGAGGAGGTCCCGGCGGACCTGGCCGACGCCGCGGCCGAGTGGCGCGAGAAGCTGATGGAGACCCTGGCCGACGTCGACGACTCGGTGATGGAGAAGTACCTGGAGGGCGAGGAGATCTCCGTTGCGGAGATCAAGGCCGCCATCCGGCGGGCCACCATCGCCAGCAAGGCGAACCCGGTGCTCTGCGGCTCGGCGTTCAAGAACAAGGGCGTGCAGCCCATGCTCGACGCCGTCATCGACTACCTGCCGTCGCCGCTGGACATCCCGGCGATCGAGGGTACGGCGACCGACGGTGAGACGCCGATGCAGCGTAAGCCGTCCACCTCGGAGCCCTTCTCCGGCCTGGCCTTCAAGATTCAGACCGACAAGCACCTCGGCAAGCTCACCTACGTCCGGGTCTACTCCGGCGTGGTCGAGTCCGGGTCCCAGGTGGTCAACTCCACCAAGGACCGCAAGGAGCGGGTCGGCAAGATCTACCAGATGCACGCCAACAAGCGGGAGGAGCGCAGCTCCGCCAAGGCTGGCGACATCATCGCCGTGCAGGGTCTGAAGCAGACCACCACCGGTGACACCCTGTGCGACCCGGCGAACCCGGTCATCCTGGAGTCGATGACCTTCCCGGAGCCGGTCATCGAGGTGGCCATCGAGCCGAAGACCAAGGCTGACCAGGAGAAGCTGAGCACCGCCATCCAGCGGCTGGCCGAGGAGGACCCGACCTTCCGCGTCAAGCTGGACGACCAGACCGGCCAGACGGTCATCTCCGGCATGGGCGAGCTGCACCTGGACATCCTGGTCGACCGGATGCGCCGCGAGTTCAACGTCGAGGCGAACATCGGTAAGCCGCAGGTGGCGTACCGTGAGACCATCCGCCGCGCGGTGGAGAAGGTCGAGTACACCCACAAGAAGCAGACCGGTGGTTCCGGCCAGTACGCCCGGGTGATCGTCAGCCTGGAGCCGCTGCCGCTGGGCAACGACTCGCCGACCTACGAGTTCGCCAACGCCGTCACCGGTGGCCGCATCCCCCGGGAGTTCATCCCTTCGGTGGACGCGGGCGCGCAGGACGCGATGCAGTACGGCGTTCTCGCCGGCTTCCCGCTGGTCGGTGTCAAGCTGACGCTGCTGGACGGCCAGTACCACGAGGTCGACTCGTCGGAAATGGCATTCAAGATCGCCGGCTCGATGGTGATGAAGGACGCGGCCCGCAAGGCCGATCCCGCACTGCTCGAGCCGATGATGGCTGTTGAGGTCACCACTCCGGAGGAGAACATGGGTGACGTCATCGGCGACCTCAACTCCCGACGCGGCATCATCCAGGCGATGGAGGAGCGCAGCGGCGCCCGTGTCGTCCGTGCGCTGGTGCCGTTGTCGGAGATGTTCGGCTACGTCGGCGACCTGCGGTCGAAGACCCAGGGCCGGGCTAGCTACAGCATGCAGTTCGACTCCTACGCCGAAGTGCCGCAGAGCGTGGCGAAGGAGATCATCGCCAAGGCGACTGGTGAGTGACGCTCACCTGACGTGATCGGATGATCCGACGGTGGTCGCGGGAGGAATTCCCCGACCGCGACCACCTCGGTCGGATTGTGTGAATTCCGGGCCTGTAGGCTTCATCGCCGCAGAACCCACAAAGCTCTCCGGCCGTCAGGCCGGAAAGGCTGTCGACAGAGTCCTAAGCGCCACTCCTGGCGCACCGGGGCGAACGAACCAAGAAGTCCACAGGAGGACACCAGTGGCGAAGGCGAAGTTCGAGCGGACTAAGCCGCACGTCAACATCGGCACCATTGGTCACATCGACCACGGTAAGACGACGCTGACGGCGGCCATCACCAAGGTCCTGCACGACCAGTTCCCGGACCTGAACCCGTACACGCCGTTCGACGAGATCGACAAGGCGCCGGAGGAGAAGGCCCGCGGCATCACGATCTCGATCGCACACGTCGAGTACCAGACCGAGGCGCGGCACTACGCGCACGTCGACTGCCCCGGTCACGCCGACTACATCAAGAACATGATCACCGGTGCCGCGCAGATGGACGGCGCGATCCTGGTGGTCGCGGCGACCGACGGCCCGATGCCGCAGACCCGCGAGCACGTGCTGCTGGCCCGTCAGGTCGGCGTGCCGTACATCGTCGTGGCGCTGAACAAGAGCGACATGGTCGACGACGAGGAGCTGCTGGAGCTCGTCGAGCTCGAGGTCCGCGAGCTGCTCTCGTCGCAGGAGTACCCGGGTGACGACCTGCCGGTCGTCCGGGTCTCGGCGCTGAAGGCCCTGGAGGGCGACCCGGAGTGGACCGGTCGCCTGATGGAGCTGATGAACGCCGTCGACACCGCGATCCCGCAGCCGGAGCGCGAGACCGAGAAGCCGTTCCTGATGCCGATCGAGGACGTCTTCACGATCACCGGTCGTGGCACGGTCGTCACCGGCCGGGCCGAGCGCGGCATCCTCAAGCCGAACGAGGAGGTGGAGATCGTCGGTATCCGCGAGAAGTCGCAGAAGACGGTCTGCACCGGCATCGAGATGTTCCGCAAGCTGCTCGACGAGGCCCGCGCGGGTGAGAACGTCGGTCTGCTGCTGCGTGGCATCAAGCGCGAGGACGTCGAGCGCGGCATGGTGGTCGTCAAGCCGGGCACCACGACCCCGCACACGGAGTTCGAGGCGACGGTCTACATCCTCTCCAAGGAGGAGGGCGGCCGGCACACCCCGTTCTTCCAGAACTACCGTCCGCAGTTCTACTTCCGGACCACGGACGTCACCGGTGTCGTCACCCTCCCCGAGGGCACCGAGATGGTCATGCCGGGCGACAACACCACGATGACCGTGAAGCTGATCCAGCCCATCGCGATGGAGGAAAACCTCAAGTTCGCGATCCGGGAGGGTGGCCGTACGGTCGGCGCTGGTCGCGTCACCAAGATCATCAAGTGAGCTGGGTAACCCCGATTAGACCCGCCGCCGGTCGTGCGGCATACTAGTCAGGTTGCGTAACGACAGTTCGCCGCCCGTGTTCGGCTTCCGCTGAACCTCCGGGTAGGCAGAGCAGTCGGGCGTGGGGTGGTTGGCGGCCCGTCCGTCAACCACCCTCGCGCGGCGTTCAGGTCGCCTCAGTGCGATCGGCGCCCGGACCCACCGCGGTCAGGATCGCTCCGGTATCCCGGGGCGGAGCCTGGCCCCAGGGCGCGACACGCCCGACCGCGGGGGTGGGCGAAGAGGGTCTGTGCCAGCCGGTACAGGCACCCGCAACACAGCGGCATCGAGAGAAGGAACAGAAGCCACCATGGCGGGACAGAAGATCCGCATCCGGCTCAAGGCCTATGACCACGAGGTCGTCGACTCCTCGGCTCGGAAGATCGTCGAGACGGTGACGCGTACCGGGGCGCAGGTCGCGGGCCCGGTGCCGCTGCCCACGGAGATCAACCGTTTCTGCGTCATCCGCTCGCCGCACAAGTACAAGGACTCGCGCGAGCACTTCGAGATGCGTACGCACAAGCGACTGATCGACATCATCGACCCGACCCCGAAGACGGTCGACTCGCTCATGCGCCTCGACCTGCCGGCTGGCGTCGACATCGAGATCAAGCTGTAGGGACCGGACACATGGACAGGCAAGTTAAGGGGATCCTGGGCGCGAAGCTCGGCATGACCCAGGTCTGGGACAACAACCGCGTTGTCCCGGTGACCGTGGTTCAGGCCGGCCCCTGCGTCATCACCCAGGTTCGTGACGCCGACAAGGACGGTTACTCCGCGGTCCAGCTGGCGTACGGGACGATCGACCCGCGTAAGGCCAAGAAGCCGCTGCGTGGTCACTACGCCAAGGCCGACGTGGCGCCGCGCCGGCACATCGTCGAGCTGCGCACCAGCGACGCCGCGGACTACTCGCTCGGCCAGGAGGTCACGGTCGAGGAGTTCCCGGCCGGTGTCTCGATCGACGTGACCGGCAAGACCAAGGGCAAGGGCTACGCCGGCCCGATGAAGCGGCACGGCTTCCACGGTCTGCGCGCCAGCCACGGTGTCGAGCGCAAGCACCGCTCGCCGGGCTCGATCGGCGCCTGCGCCACCCCGGGTCGCGTCTTCAAGGGCACCCGGATGGCCGGCCGCATGGGCGGCGTGCGCTACACCGTGCAGAACCTGACCGTCCAGGCGGTCGACACCGAGAACAATCTCCTGCTCGTCCGTGGCGCCATCCCCGGCCCCAAGGGCGCGCTGGTCCTGGTCCGTACCGCGGCCAAGGCCAAGGCGAAGAAGGGCGGTGTGGGCAAGTGACCACCGTTGACGTCCTCAACTCAGAGGGCACCAAGACCGGCTCGGTCGAGCTGCCCGCCGACATCTTCGACGCGCAGGCCAACATCGCGCTGATGCACCAGGTCGTTGTGGCGCAGTTGGCCGCCGCCCGGCAGGGCACCCACAAGACCAAGACCCGGGGCGAGGTCGCCGGTGGCGGCAAGAAGCCCTACAAGCAGAAGGGCACCGGTCGCGCCCGCCAGGGCTCGATCCGCGCGCCGCAGTTCGCCGGCGGTGGCGTGGTCCACGGCCCGGTGCCGCGCGACTACAGCCAGCGCACCCCGAAGAAGATGAAGGCCGCCGCGCTGCGTGGTGCCCTGTCGGACCGGGCGCGCGCCGGGCAGGTGCACGTCGTCGAGGCGTTCGTCTCGGGCGAGAAGCCGTCGACCAAGGCCGCGCTGGCCGCGCTCGCCAAGCTGACCACCGCCCGGCGGGTGCTGGTCGTGCTGAGCAGCACCGACGAGCTCAACTGGGTGTCGCTGCGCAACGAGCCGCGGGTGCACCTGATCGAGGCCGGCCAGCTCAACACGTACGACGTGCTGGTGGCCGACGACGTGGTCTTCACCAAGGAGGCCCTGGACGAGTTCCTGGGTGTGCCGGCCGAGACCACCGAGGAGGGTGGCAAGTGAGCACGATCGCCGATCCGCGCGACATCATCGTCGCGCCGGTCGTCTCGGAGAAGAGCTACAGCGAGCTGAACCGCAACTGGTACACCTTCCTGGTGCACCCGGACGCGAACAAGACCGCGATCAAGATCGCTATCGAGCAGATCTTCAACGTCCGTGTCCTGACGGTCAACACGCTCAACCGCGAGGGCAAGCGCAAGCGGACCCGTACCGGGTTCGGCAAGCGCAAGGACACCAAGCGGGCGATGGTGAAGCTGGCTGAGGGCGACCGCATCGAGGCCTTCGGCGGCCCGGTCAGCTGAGGGGTGTAGACAATGGCTATCCGTAAGTACAAGCCGACGACGCCGGGCCGGCGTGGCTCCAGCGTCGCCGACTTCGCCGAGATCACCCGGTCGACTCCCGAGAAGTCGCTGCTGGTCCCGCTGCCCAAGAAGGGCGGCCGGAACGTGCACGGCCGGATCACCGCCCGTCACCAGGGTGGTGGCCACAAGCGGCAGTACCGGTTGATCGACTTCAAGCGGGTCGACAAGGACGGCGTGCCGGCCAAGGTCGCGCACATCGAGTACGACCCGAACCGCACCGCGCGGATCGCGCTGCTGCACTACGCCGACGGCGAGAAGCGTTACATCATCGCGCCGAAGGACCTGAAGCAGGGCGACACGGTCGAGTCGGGTCCGAGTGCCGACATCAAGCCGGGCAACAACCTGCCGCTGCGCAACATCCCGGTCGGTACCACGATCCACAACGTGGAACTGCGTCCGGGCGGTGGCGCCAAGCTGGCCCGCTCGGCCGGCGTCGGCATCCAGCTGCTCGGCCGGGAGGGCGCGTACGCCACGCTGCGTATGCCGTCCGGTGAGATCCGGCGGGTGGACGTGCGCTGCCGCGCCAGCGTCGGTGAGATCGGCAACGCCGACCAGTCGAACATCAACTGGGGCAAGGCCGGCCGGATGCGCTGGAAGGGCAAGCGCCCGACCGTCCGTGGTGTCGCCATGAACCCGGTCGACCACCCGCACGGTGGTGGTGAGGGCAAGACCTCCGGTGGTCGCCACCCGGTCAACCCGCAGGGTAAGCCCGAGGGCCGCACCCGTCGTAAGGGCCAGCCGAGTGACCGGCTGATCGTCCGCCGTCGCTACGCCACGCGTAAGCGCGGCTGAGGGAGATAAGACATGCCTCGCAGCCTGAAGAAGGGCCCGTTCATCGACGACCACCTGCTCAAGAAGGTGGAGACGCAGAACGAGAAGGGCTCGAAGAACGTCATCAAGACCTGGTCGCGCCGCTCGACGATCATCCCGGAGATGCTCGGGCACACGATCGCCGTGCACGACGGACGCAAGCACGTCCCGGTGTTCGTGACCGAGGCGATGGTCGGGCACAAGCTCGGCGAGTTCGCGCTGACCCGCACGTTCAAGGGTCACGAAAAGGACGACCGGAAGAGCCGCCGGCGCTGACGCCGCGGGCATACGGATAGAGGATCAAGGGGTTACAGCGATGCCAGGAAAGGGCGACGCTCCGGTGCTTCCGGGCGCGCGGGCGGTTGCGCGGTACGTGCGCATCTCGCCGATGAAGGCGCGCCGGGTGGTCAACCTCGTCCGCGGCCTGCCCGCGAAGGAGGCGCTCACGGTGCTGCAGTTCGCGCCGCAGGCTGCGAGCGAGCAGGTGTACAAGGTGCTCGCGAGCGCGATCGCCAACGCGGAGAACAACGAGCGGCTGGACCCCGACGCGCTGCTCGTCAGCGAGGCGTTCGTGGACGAGGGCCCGACGATGAAGCGGTTCCAGCCACGGGCGCAGGGCCGGGCGTACCGGATCCGTAAGCGCACCTGCCACATCACCGTGGCGGTCGAGGCGGTCGCGCCGGCCGCGCCGAGGAAGTCGGCGAACAAGGCGGCTCCGGCGAAGCAGACCGCGCCGGCCGAGACGCAGAGCAACACGGAGGGCGCCGAGTAATGGGTCAGAAGGTTCACCCGCACGGGTTCCGGCTCGGCATCTCGACCGACTGGAAGTCCCGCTGGTTCGCGGACAAGCTCTACAAGGACTACATCGGCGAGGATGTCAAGATCCGCCGGATGATGTCCAAGGGGCTGGAGCGCGCCGGCATTTCCAAGGTCGACATCGAGCGCACCCGCGACCGGGTCCGGGTCGACATCCACACCGCGCGGCCGGGCATCGTCATCGGCCGTAAGGGTGCCGAGGCCGACCGGATCCGCGGCGAGCTGGAGAAGCTCACCGGCAAGCAGGTGCAGCTGAACATCATCGAGGTGAAGAACCCCGAGTCGGACGCGCAGCTGGTCGCCCAGGGCGTCGCCGAGCAGCTCTCCAGCCGGGTCAGCTTCCGTCGCGCGATGCGTAAGGCGATGCAGTCGGCGATGAAGAACCCGATGTGCAAGGGCATCCGGGTGCAGGTCTCGGGTCGCCTCGGCGGCGCCGAGATGAGCCGGACGGAGTTCTACCGCGAGGGTCGGGTTCCGCTGCACACGCTGCGGGCCAACATCGAGTACGGCTTCTTCGAGGCCCGCACCACCTTCGGCCGCATCGGCGTGAAGGTCTGGATCTACAAGGGCGACGCGGTGCCGGGTCGGGAGGCTCCGGCCGAGGCTCCGTCGCGCCCGCGCCGGGAGCGCGGTGACCGGCCCGAGCGGCCGCGCCGTGGTCGGTCGGGTTCGTCCGGCACGACCTCCGGTGGCACCGAGGCCGGCCGGGCTGCCGCGACGACCGTCGCGCAGCAGGCTGAGACGCCGAGTGGCGAGCCGGTCGACAGCGCTGCTGTCGCGGCCGCGGCTTCGGCTCCGGCAGAAACGCAGCAGGAGGGCTGACAGATGCTGATGCCGCGCAAGCCCCCGAAGGGCTTCCGCAAGCCGCACCACCCGGACCGCAGCGGCGCGTCCAAGGGCGGCAACCGGGTGGTGTTCGGCGAGTTCGGGATCCAGGCTCTGGAGCCGGCGTACGTGACCAACCGGCAGATCGAGTCGGCGCGTATCGCGATGACCCGCCACATCAAGCGTGGCGGCAAGGTCTGGATCACCATCTTCCCGGACCAGGCCCTCACCAAGAAGCCGGCGGAAACCCGGATGGGTTCCGGTAAGGGCTCGCCCGAGTGGTGGGTCGCGAACGTCAAGCCCGGGCGGGTCCTCTTCGAGATGTCCTTCCCGAACGAGCAGATCGCGCGAGAGGCGATGCGTCGCGCGATCCACAAGCTCCCGATGAAGTGCCGCATTGTTACGCGCGAAGTGGGTGAATCCTGATGGCAGCGGGCGTTAAGGCCTCCGAGCTGCGTGAGCTCTCCGAGGAGGAGCTGGTCACGAAGCTGCGTGAGGCCAAGGCGGAGCTGTTCAACCTCCGCGTGCAGGCCGCAACCGGGCAGCTGGACAACAACCGGCGGCTGCAGGTCATCCGTCGGGAGATCGCCCGGATCTACACGATCATGCGTGAGCGTGAGCTGGGGCTCTCGGCCGCGCCGACTGAGGTGACTGCTTCATGAGCGAGAACACGACCCCCACCAAGCCGCGGGGCCGCCGTAAGGTCCGCGAGGGCCTCGTGGTCAGCGACAAGATGGAAAAGACCGTCGTGGTCGAGGTCGAGGACCGGGTCAAGCACGCGCTGTACGGCAAGATCATGCGCCGGACCAGCAAGCTCAAGGTCCACGACGAGCAGAACTCCGCCGGCATCGGCGACCGCGTCCTGATCATGGAGACCCGGCCGCTCTCCGCCACCAAGCGGTGGCGGCTCGTGGAGATCCTCGAGAAGGCCAAGTAGCGAAGGCTCGAGCTCGGCCGGGACGGTCGGGCGCAGGTTCCGCCAGGCTCCGGCCGCCCCGGCGGCCGGAGAACCGGCAGACATAGGAGATAGACGTGATTCAGCAGGAGTCGCGACTGCGCGTCGCCGACAACACGGGTGCCCGGGAGATCCTGTGCATCCGGGTTCTCGGTGGCTCCGGTCGGCGCTACGCGAGCATCGGCGACGTCATCGTGGCCACCGTCAAGGACGCGATCCCGGGTGCCGGTGTGAAGAAGGGCGACGTGGTCAAGGCTGTCGTCGTCCGCACCGCCAAGGAGAAGCGGCGGCCGGACGGTTCGTACATCCGCTTCGACGAGAACGCCGCCGTCATCATCAAGGACGGTGGGGACCCGCGCGGTACCCGCATCTTCGGCCCGGTCGGCCGCGAGCTGCGGGACAAGCGGTTCATGAAGATCATTTCTCTCGCGCCGGAGGTGTTGTGACCGTGAAGGTCAAGAAGGGCGACACGGTCGTCGTCATCGCCGGCAAGGACAAGGGCGCCAAGGGCAAGGTCATCGCGGCCTACCCGCGGCAGGACAAGGTCCTGGTCGAGGGCGTGAACCGGATCAAGAAGCACACTCGCATCAGCACCACCCAGCGTGGCGCCAAGACCGGTGGCATCGTCACCCAGGAGGCCCCGATCCACGTCTCGAACGTGATGGTCGTGGACTCCGACGGCAAGCCGACCCGCGTCGGTTACCGGATCGACGAGAACGGCCAGAAGGTCCGCATCGCGCGTAGCACCGGTAAGGACCTGTGATGACCACGGCTACCGAAACCAAGACGATGCCGCGCCTCAAGGAGCGGTACCGCAACGAGATCATCGCCCAGCTGCGCGAGCAGTACGAGTACGGCAACCCGATGCAGGTGCCGCGGCTGGTCAAGATCGTCGTGAACATGGGTGTGGGCGAGGCCGCCCGGGACGCCAAGCTCATCGACGGTGCGGTCCGCGACCTGGCCACCATCACCGGCCAGAAGCCGCAGGTCCGGCGGGCGACGAAGTCCATCGCGCAGTTCAAGCTGCGGGAAGGCATGCCGATCGGCGCGAAGGTGACCCTGCGCGGCGACCGGATGTGGGAGTTCCTGGACCGGCTGCTGTCCATCGCGCTGCCGCGTATCCGTGACTTCCGCGGCCTGGACGGGCGCAAGCTCGACGGGCACGGCAACTACACGTTCGGTCTTACCGAGCAGTCGGTGTTCCACGAGATCGACCAGGACAAGATCGATCGCCAGCGGGGCATGGACATCACGGTGGTCACGACCGCCACGACCGACGACGAGGGCCGGGCGCTGCTGAAGCTCCTGGGCTTCCCGTTCAAGGAGAACTGAGATGGCCAAGAAGGCGCTGATCCTCAAGGCGGCCGCGAAGCCGAAGTTCTCGGTTCGCGCGTACACCCGCTGCCAGCGGTGCGGGCGTCCCAAGGCGGTCTACCGCAAGTTCGGGCTCTGCCGGGTGTGCATCCGGGAGATGGCCCACCGCGGTGAGCTGCCCGGCGTGTCCAAGGCTTCCTGGTAATAGTCCGGCGCGCTGCGGCGCGTCAGCTGGACTGTCTCTTCGCCGTAGGCCTGCGAGGTATCGCGGGAACCCCGGCGAGAAAGGTTGACGAGTTTTCATGACGATGACCGACCCGATCGCAGACATGCTCACGCGTCTGCGTAACGCCAACCAGGCGTACCACGACCGGGTGACGATGCCGTACTCGAAGATCAAGGCGAACATCGCCGAGGTCCTCAAGTCCGAGGGTTACATCGCCACCTGGGCAGTCGAGGAGCCCGAGGAGGGTGCCGTCGGCAAGCGACTGGTCGTCGAGCTGAAGTACGGCCAGAACCGGGAGCGGAGCCTGGCCGGCATCAAGCGCGTCTCCAAGCCCGGTCTGCGGGTGTACGCCAAGTCGGACGGGCTCCCCCGGGTGCTCGGTGGGCTGGGCGTGGCGATCATTTCGACGTCCCAGGGACTGCTCACCGACCGGCAGGCCCGCAAGCGGAGCGTTGGCGGGGAAGTCCTCGCCTTCGTCTGGTAACGGGAGACAGGTAGAAATGTCGCGTATTGGACGTAAGTCGATCCCGGTGCCATCCGGAGTCGACGTGACGATCGACGGCCGGACCGTCAAGGTCAAGGGCCCCAAGGGCGAGCTGTCGCACACCCTGGCCGAGCCGATCACCATCGAGCGGGCCGAGGACGGGCAGCTGAGCGTCAACCGCCCGAACGACGAGCGCAAGGCCAAGGAACTGCACGGCCTGAGCCGTACCCTGGTCGCCAACATGATCGTCGGGGTCACCGAGGGCTACCGTAAGAGCCTGGAGATCGCCGGCACCGGTTACCGGGTCACCGCCAAGGGCAAGGACCTGGAGTTCGCGCTCGGGTTCTCGCACCCGGTGCAGGTGCAGGCGCCCGAGGGCATCACCTTCACGGTGGAGCGGCCGACGCTGTTCCACGTGGCCGGCATCGACAAGCAGCTCGTCGGTGAGGTCGCCGCCAACATCCGGAAGATCCGCCCGCCGGAGCCCTACAAGGGCAAGGGCGTGAAGTACCAGGGCGAAGTCATCCGACGCAAGGCCGGAAAGGCAGGTAAGAAGTGAGCGCCACGCTGCTCAAGCGCCGCCGCGGCGTCGCCGCCAAGCGTGCCGTCGGGCGGGCGCGGCGGCACTTCCGAGTGCGCAAGAACGTCAGCGGCACCGCCGCGCGTCCCCGCCTGGTGGTCACCCGTTCGCTGCGGCACATCGTCGCCCAGATCGTGGACGACACCAAGGGTCACACCTTGGCGTCGGCCTCGACCCTGGACGCCTCGGTGCGCGGCACGGAGGGCGACAAGAGCGCCCTGGCTGGCAAGGTCGGCACGCTGCTGGCCGAGCGGGCCAAGGCCGCGGGCATCTCCAAGGTCGTCTTCGACCGCGGCGGCAACCGGTACGCGGGGCGGGTAGCCGCGCTCGCCGACGCCGCCCGCGAAGCCGGGCTCGAGTTCTGACAATCCCCGTCACGAGAGAGAAGGAAGGCTGCTGATGCCAGGTCAACAGCGCCGTGGCGGCGGGTCCGGTGGCAACGAGGGTGGTCGCCGCGACAACCGCCGTGAGGGCGGCCGCGGAAACGCGCCCGCCGAGAAGACCCCGCACCTCGAGCGGGTCGTCGCGATCAACCGCGTCGCCAAGGTCGTGAAGGGTGGTCGTCGCTTCAGCTTCACCGCCCTGGTGATCGTGGGCGACGGCGACGGCACCGTCGGCGTGGGTTACGGAAAGGCCAAGGAGGTGCCCGCGGCCATCGCCAAGGGCGTCGAGGAGGCCAAGAAGCACTTCTTCAAGGTGCCGCGGATCGGCTCCTCGATCCCGCACCCGGTGCAGGGCGAGGACGCCGCCGGGGTGGTGCTGCTCAAGCCGGCCTCCGCCGGTACGGGTGTCATCGCCGGTGGCCCGGTCCGTGCCGTGCTGGAGTGCGCGGGCATCCACGACGTGCTCTCCAAGAGCCTGGGCTCGTCGAACCCGATCAACATCGTGCACGCCACCGTGGCCGCGCTGAAGGGGCTGGAGTCCCCGGAGGCCGTTGCCGCGCGGCGGGGCCTGCCGGTGGAGGACGTCGCGCCGGCGGCCATGCTGGCCTCGCGGGCGGAGGTGGCGTCCTGATGGCACGTCTCAAGGTCACCCAGGTCCGTTCCGAGATCGGGACCAAGCGCAACCAGCGGGAGTCGCTGCGTTCGCTCGGTCTCAAGCGGATCAATGACGTGGTGGTCAAGGAGGACCGGCCCGAGATTCGCGGCATGATCTTCACGGTCAACCACCTCGTGAAGGTCGAGGAGGTCGAGTAATGACGATCAAGGTCCATCACCTGCGTCCGGCGCCGGGTGCCAAGACCGCGAAGACCCGTGTGGGTCGCGGTGAGGGCTCCAAGGGCAAGACCGCCGGTCGCGGTACCAAGGGTTCGAAGGCCCGGAAGAACATCTCGGCGGCGTTCGAGGGTGGGCAGATGCCCATTCACATGCGCCTGCCGAAGCTGAAGGGCTTCAAGAACAAGTTCAAGGTGGTCTTCCAGGTCGTCAACCTGGACCGCCTGGCCGAGCTGTTCCCCAACGGTGGCCAGGTCGGCCCGACCGAACTGGTCGAGGCCGGCGCGGTCCGCAAGGGACAGCCGGTGAAGGTTCTCGGCACCGGGGACCTCGGCGGGGTGGCACTTCAGGTGTCGGCGCACGCGTTCAGCGCGTCGGCCAAGGAGAAGATCACCGCCGCCGGTGGTTCGGTCACCGAGCTGTAGGGCTGTTTCACCCATGGCGCCCGCCAGTTGATCCCAGCTGGCGGGCGCCATGGTCTACAACGGGCCTGTCCGCCCGGTAACATCGGATTCGGTTTATGTAGCCGGGCACATCTGCCCGGACCGGGATCGGGCTGTTAGAGTCCCTTCCCAGCCATGGATATCGGGCACTTGCCCGGAACCCACCCCGACCCGCCAGGGACGACCGGCGGCCCGCCTCGCGCAGGAGGAAGAAGTTGCTGTCCGCCTTTCTCAGTGCGTTCCGTACGCCTGACCTGCGCAAGAAGCTGCTGTTCACAGTCGGCATCATCGCGATCTACCGGCTCGGCGCCACGGTGCCCAGCCCGGGCGTCTCGTACGGCAACGTGCAGAAGTGCCTGGAGTCCATCGAGGGCTCGACCGGCGTTCTGAACCTGCTCGACCTCTTCTCCGGCGGCGCGCTGCTGCAGCTGTCGATCTTCGCGCTGGGCATCATGCCCTACATCACCGCGTCGATCATCCTGCAGCTGCTGACGGTGGTCATTCCCCGGCTGGAGCAGCTCCGCAAGGAGGGCCAGGCCGGCCAGGCGAAGATCACCCAGTACACCCGCTACCTGACGCTGGGGCTGGGTGTCCTCCAGGCCTCGGCGTTCGTGGCGCTGGCCCGCTCCGGGCAGCTGTTCAACAACCAGTGCAACGAGGAGATCATCCCGACCGGCACCGGCATCCCGGACTGGCTGACCCTGTCCATCCTGGTGATGACGATGACCGCCGGCACCGGCATGGTCATGTGGCTCGGTGAGCTGATCACCGACCGCGGCGTCGGCAACGGCATGTCCGTCCTGATCTTCACCTCGATCGCGGCCCGGCTTCCCAGTGAGGGCTGGCGGATCAAGGAGAGCCAGGGCTGGTGGAAGTTCATGCTCGTCATCGCCCTGGTGCTGGTGGTCATCACCGCGGTCACCTTCATCGAGCAGGCGCAGCGCCGCATCCCGGTGCAGTACGCCAAGCGCATGATCGGCCGGCGGATGTACGGCGGTACCTCGACCTACATCCCGCTCAAGGTCAACCAGGCGGGTGTGATCCCGGTCATCTTCGGTTCCTCGCTGCTCTACCTGCCGCAGCTGGCGTTGCAGTTCTTCGACCAGAACGACCCGGGCAAGACCCAGGCGTGGATCCAGAACAACCTGGTCGACCCGACCAGCCCGATCTACATCGCGGTCTACTTCCTGCTGATCATCTTCTTCACGTACTTCTACGTCTCGATCACGTTCAACCCGACCGAGGTCGCGGACAACATGAAGAAGTACGGTGGCTTCGTGCCGGGCATCCGCCCTGGCAAGCCGACCGCCGACTACCTGGACTTCATCCTCAGCCGCATCACCCTGCCGGGTGCGCTGTACCTCGCGATCATCTCGATCCTGCCGAACTTCTTCTTCATCTGGCTCGACCGGCAGCAGTACCTCAACTTCCCGTTCGGTGGTACCGCTGTGCTGATCATGGTCGGCGTGGCTCTGGAGACGAGCAAGCAGATCGAGAGTCAACTGATGCAGCGGAACTACGAAGGGTTCCTGCGGTAGATGAGACTGGTTCTGGTGGGCCCGCCGGGTGCGGGCAAGGGCACACAGGCGGAGTTCATCGCCGCGCACCTGTCCGTGCCGAAGATCTCGACCGGCGACATCTTCCGGGCCAACGTGTCCCAGGGCACCCCGCTCGGCGTCGAGGCCAAGCGGTACATGGACGCCGGCAAGCTCGTGCCGGACGAGGTCACCATCAACATGGTGCGCGACCGACTCGCTGAGCCCGATGCCGCCGAGGGTTTCCTGCTCGACGGGTTTCCCCGGACCACCCCGCAGGCCGCCGCGCTGGACAAGCTCCTCGCCGATCTCGGTACCGCGCTGGACATCGTGCTCGAACTGGTCGTCGACGACGACGAGGTGATCCGGCGGCTCTCCGGCCGGCGCACCTGCCGGGGCTGCGGCAAGATCTGGCACGTCGAGTTCGATCCGACCAGCCGGGAGGGCATCTGCGACCGGTGCGGTGCAGAGCTGTTCCAGCGGGACGACGACAAGCCGGAGACCATCGCGGCGCGGCTGCGGGAGTACGCCGAGAAGACCGCGCCGCTCGTGGACTACTACGGTGCGCAGGGCAAGCTGGTCGGCATCGACGCCACCGGCCCGGTGGAGGACGTCACGGTACGCGCCATCGACGCTCTTCGCTCGTACGGGGGCTGAGGTCGGCCGGCAGCCGGCCGGATAGAGTGCGGACAGCGGGGTACGCGGGTCGTACCCCGCTGTTTCGGCAAGGAAAGGTAGCGCCTCCATGCGTCGTCCCCAGCTGGACATCCAGCTGAAGACCCCTGAGCAGATCGAGAAGATGCGTGCCGCCGGCCTCGTGGTCGCCGAGGCGCTGCGCCGGATGCGGGAGGCGGTCGCTCCCGGCGTGAGCACCGCCGACCTGGACGCGATCGCCGAGACGACGATCCGTGGGGCGGGAGCTGTTCCGTCGTTCAAGGGTTACCACGGCTTCCCGGCGTCGATCTGCTCCTCCGTGAACGAGCAGATCGTGCACGCGATCCCGTCGCCGGAGCAGGTCCTCGCCGACGGTGACCTGATCTCGATCGACTGCGGCGCGGTGCTCGACGGTTGGCACGGCGACGCGGCGATCACGGTCGGCGTGGGCGAGGTCGACCCGGCGCTGCTGCGGATGGCCGAGGTCGCCGAGGACGCGATGTGGGCGGGCATCGCCGCGGCCGCGCGCGGTGCCGCCAGCGGCAAGGGTCGGCTGACCGACATCTCGCACGCGGTGGAGCGCGCGGTACGCAAGGCGGGCCGTTACGGCATCGTCGACGGCTACGGCGGCCACGGCATCGGCACCGAGATGCACCAGGATCCGCACGTGCTCAACCACGGCCGGCCGGGCAAGGGTCCCCGGCTGGTGCCGGGGCTGGCGCTGGCCATCGAGCCGATGATCACGATGGGTTCGCCGCGTACCGCGGAGCTCGCCGACGGCTGGACCGTCGTCACCCGCGACGGCTCCCGGGCCGCGCACGTCGAGCACAGCATGGCCCTGCTGCCCGACGGGGTGTGGGTGCTCACCGCGTTCGACGGCGGTCGAGCCCGCCTGGGCGACCTGGTCACCGCTCGCCAGCCGAGCACCACGCCGACCACCTGACCGGGGGCAGCGGCGGCGACGACGGCTGCCGCGGCGCGACGGCCGACAGGGCGGCGCTGGCCGGGCGGTGGCATGCTTGCCGGCATGGACGAGCGGGACGCGATGCGGGCAGCGGACTCCGACCGGCAGGCCGTCGCCGACCGCCTCCGGGTCGCCCTCGACGAGGGCCGACTCGACCTGCACGAGTACGACGACCGGTTGCAGCGGGCCTATGCCGCGCGCACGTACGCCGAACTGGATGCCCTCGTCGGTGATCTGCCGGCGCCCCCCGGTGCCGAGCTGCCGGAGCCTCGGGGCGCGAGCGTCCCGGTGCCGGCCGAGGCCGGGCGCGGGCTGACCGCGCGCTGGCTGGTCGAGGTCTGGGAACCCTGGCTGAAGGTGGTCGGGATCGTGGTGGCCGTCTGGGCCGTGACGTCGCTGGCGGCCGGGGACGCGCTCTACTTCTGGCCGGGCTGGGTCGCGGGCCCGTGGGGCGCGGTCGTGTTGGTGCGTACCGTCACCGGGCTGGCCAGCGGTGAGCCCGCGCGGTGGGCGGCGGAGCGGGAGCGCCGCCGGCGGCGGAAGGCGGAGAAGCGGGCGCTCAAGCGGGAACGTACGGGCCTGGGCCGGCAGCAGCCGGATGCCATCGGCCCGGCGGCGAGCACCGAGCCCGACGCAGCCACCGGGGCCCCGGTGCGCGAGCCCGACCAGGGCCCTGACCGGGGCGATGTGGGCTGAACGTCCGATTTCCTGGACCCGGTCGAGCTCAGGTGGCCGGTCGGTTTGGCGACGGCGTGGAGGCGGGCGTACACTTTCTGATCGGCGCGCAGCGTCCACTCTGCCATGCCCACCAGCGCTTCGGTGGGACGCGGAGCCGCGGCTGGCGCGGGAAGCCTGATCTTGGTCAAGCCCCCGTGTAAGACGTTGTGAGCCGTCCGGAGCAACCGACGTCAGGACAGCGGAGGACATGCCGAAAAAAGACGGAGCCATCGAGATCGAAGGTCGGGTCATCGAGCCCCTGCCGAACGCCATGTTCCGGGTGGAGCTCGCCAACGGCCACAAGGTGCTGGCTCACATCAGCGGCAAGATGCGGCAGCACTACATCCGCATCCTGCCGGAGGATCGGGTCGTCGTCGAGCTCTCGCCGTACGACCTGACCCGCGGGCGCATCGTCTACCGCTACAAGTAAGCCTGACGACGGCCGGGAAACGTCCCGTGTCCGTCTTCGACGTCCGGTCTCGCGCCTCGCGATGCCGGGCCAGATGGGAAGTAAGGCAACCGTGAAGGTCAAGCCGAGCGTCAAGAGGATCTGCAACAAGTGCCGGGTGATCCGCCGGCACGGCCGGGTCATGGTCATCTGCACCGACCCGCGCCACAAGCAGCGCCAGGGCTGAACCAGCCCACACATCACACATGCTCGTCCCAGCCGCGAGCGGTGCGCAGCGCGTACTCCGTCGTGGTTGACCCCCGGTCGAAGGCCGGGGCCCGCTCGGGCAGCGACCGATCCCGGTCGCCGGCGCCATCGGTGCCGGAAGGACAGGGACGGCCGGTAGCGGGGTGGGACGGGTCCACACCTTCGCCAGCACACCACGAGGAGTACGCCCGCACATGGCACGTCTAGTCGGCGTCGACCTTCCCCGCGAGAAGCGGATGGAGATCGCGCTCACCTACATCTTCGGCGTGGGCCGCACCCGCGCCCTGGAGACGCTCAGCGCCACCGGCATCTCGCCGGACAAGCGCGTTCGGGACCTCACGGACGAGGAGCTGGTCCAGCTCCGGAACCACATCGAGGCCAACTACAAGGTTGAAGGCGACCTGCGCCGCGAGGTCGCCGCTGACATCCGCCGCAAGGTCGAGATCGGCTGCTACGCCGGCATCCGGCACCGCCGGGGCCTGCCCGTGCGTGGCCAGCGGACCAAGACCAACGCGCGGACCCGCAAGGGCCCGAAGCGGACCGTCGCCGGCAAGAAGAAGCCCGGCAAGAAGTAATAGTTCTTAAACCGGAATGCTGGTCGTTCTCCGTCGAGGTAGGGCGGGCTCCAACTGGAACCGGTGTCTACCTGATCAACGGGGCTAACAGCCAGATCCGATCGAGAACCTTATTCAGGAGCGCACAGACTTATGCCACCGAAGGCTCGTGCCGGAGCCGCCGTCAAGAAGGTCCGGCGCAAGGAACGCAAGAACGTCGCCCACGGGCAGGCGCACATCAAGAGCACCTTCAACAACACCATCGTCTCGATCACCGATCCGACTGGTGCCGTCATCTCCTGGGCCTCGTCCGGCCAGGTGGGCTTCAAGGGCTCCCGCAAGTCGACTCCGTTCGCCGCGCAGCTGGCCGCCGAGGCCGCCGCGCGTCGGGCCATGGAGCACGGCATGCGCAAGGTCGACGTGTTCGTCAAGGGTCCCGGCTCCGGCCGGGAGACCGCCATCCGTTCGCTGCAGGCCGTGGGCCTCGAGGTCGGGCAGATCTCCGACGTCACCCCGCAGCCGCACAACGGGTGCCGTCCGCCGAAGCGTCGTCGGGTCTGAGAGGTAGAGAGAGATGGCTCGTTACACCGGTGCTGACTGCCGCCGTTGCCGGCGGGAGAAGATGAAGCTGTTCCTCAAGGGCAGCAAGTGCGATGGTCCGAAGTGCCCGTTCGAGTCCCGGCCGTTCCCGCCCGGGCAGCACGGCCGCGGCCGCACGAAGGAGACGGAGTACCTGCTCCAGCTCCGTGAGAAGCAGAAGGCCCGTCGTGTGTACGGCGTGCTGGAGAAGCAGTTCCGCGGCTACTACGAGGAAGCCGTGAGCAAGAAGGCCAAGACCGGCGAGGTGCTGCTGCAGATCCTCGAGTCGCGGCTGGACAACGTGGTCTACCGGGCCGGCTACGCCAAGTCCCGGGACATGGCCCGTCAGCTGGTCAAGCACGGTCACTTCACGGTGAACGGCAAGAAGGTCGACATCCCGTCGTACCGCGTCAAGGAGCACGACATCATCGAGGTCCGGGGCAAGAGCAAGGAGCTCACCCCGTTCATCGTGGCCCAGGCCGAGGCCGGCTCCAAGACCGTTCCGGCGTGGCTGGAGGCGATCCCCAGCCAGATGAAGGTCCTGGTGCACTCGCTCCCGGCCCGACAGGTGATCGACACCCAGGTCCAGGAGCAGCTGATCGTCGAGCTCTACTCCAAGTAGGAGCTCGTTGCGGTGGCCCGCCCGGCCGGGCGGGCCACCGGAACAGTTTGTGTCGTGGGCGTCATATGGCGGGCGCCCCGGAAGAGAAGAGAAGACATGCTCATCAGCCAGCGACCGACCCTCTCCGAGGAGTCGATCAACGAGACCCGGTCCCGGTTCACCATCGAGCCGCTGGAGCCGGGCTTCGGCTACACCCTGGGCAACTCGCTGCGGCGTACGCTGCTGTCGTCCATCCCGGGTGCGGCCGTCACCTCGATCAAGATCGACGGTGTGCTGCACGAGTTCACCACCATCCCCGGGGTCAAGGAGGACGTGGTCGAGCTCGTCATGAACATCAAGGAGCTGTGCGTCAGCTCCGAGCACGACGAGCCGGTCAGCATGTACCTGCGCAAGCAGGGACCGGGCGACGTGACCGCGGGTGACATCCAGCCGCCGGCCGGCGTCTCGGTGCACAACCCGGACCTGAAGCTGGCCACCCTCAACGGCAAGGGCCGGCTCGACATGGAGCTGACCGTCGAGCGGGGGCGTGGCTACGTCACGGCGGCGCAGAACAAGCAGGCGGGCGCGGAGATCGGCCGGATCCCGGTCGACTCGATCTACTCGCCGGTGCTCAAGGTGACCTACCGGGTCGAGGCGACCCGGGTCGAGCAGCGGACGGACTTCGACCGGCTGATCATCGATGTCGAGACCAAGCCGTCCATGGGCCCCCGCACCGCACTGGCCTCGGCAGGTTCGACGCTGGTGGAGCTGTTCGGGCTGGCCCGTGAGCTGGACGAGACCGCCGAGGGCATCGACATCGGCCCGTCACCGCAGGACGCGCAGCTGGCGGCGGACCTGGCCCTGCCGATCGAGGAGCTGGACCTGACCGTCCGCTCCTACAACTGCCTCAAGCGCGAGGGCATCAACTCCGTTGGTGAGCTCATCGGGCGTACCGAGGCCGACCTCCTCGACATCCGCAACTTCGGCCAGAAGTCGATCGACGAGGTCAAGATGAAGCTCGCCGGGATGGGTCTCGGGCTGAAGGACTCGGCCCCGAACTTCGACCCGGCGCACGTCGTGGACGCCTTCGGCGAGGCCGATTACGACACCGACGACTACCGCGAGACCGAGCAGCTCTAGTCCGCGCTGCCGCCACACCTGAGGAGCACCAAGCATGCCCACGCCCACCAAGGGCCCCCGCCTCGGCGGCAGCCCCGCGCACGAGCGGCTGATGCTGGCCAACCTGGCCACCGCGCTGTTCCAGCACGGCAAGATCCAGACCACCGAGACCAAGGCCCGGCGGCTGCGTCCGCTCGCCGAGCAGCTGATCACCAAGGCCAAGCGGGGCGACCTCGCGTCGCGCCGCCGGGTGCTGACCGTGGTCAAGGACAAGGACGTGGTCTACGCCCTGTTCGACCAGATCGCGCCGCGGTACGCCAACCGCAACGGCGGCTACACCCGGATCGTGAAGACCGGTCCGCGCAAGGGCGACGCCGCGCCGATGGCGATCATCGAGCTGGTCGAGGAGCTTCAGGTCGCCGAGCCGAAGGCGAACAAGAAGACCGCCGGTCGTAAGGCCGCTCAGCAGGACAAGGTCGAGGCGCTGGCGCCGGCCGACGAGGCTCCCGCGACCCGGTCGGGCGACCAGGACGCCGAGCCGCCGCAGTCGGCCTCCGGTGACACCGCCGCTGCCCGCGAGGACAGCGACCTGGCCACCGAGGAAGGCAAGGCCTGACCAAGGCCGGTTGAACAGGCCCTGAGGCCGTTGTCGGGCCCGGCATCCCCACGGGGGTGCCGGGCCCGATTCGTCGAGGAGGTACCACGTGGACGAGCGCACCCGGGTGCGACTGGACGTCGCGTACGACGGCACGGCCTTCTCCGGCTGGGCCGCCCAGCCGGGGCGGCGTACGGTCGCGGGAGTGCTCGCCGAGGCGCTGGATCTGGTGCTCGGCGCCGGTGTCGCGGCCGGCCTGACCGTCGCCGGCCGCACCGACGCGGGGGTGCACGCCAGCGGGCAGGTCTGTCACCTGGACCTGCCCGTCGACGTCTGGCGGGCGCACGAGGGGCGGCTGCTGCGCCGGCTGGCCCGGCTGCTCCCGACCGACGTGCGGGTGCGGGCGATGGGTGCGGTGCCGGCCAGCTTCGACGCCCGTTTCTCGGCGACCTTCCGCCGCTACGAGTACCGGGTGACCGACGCGCCGTGGGGTGCTGACCCGCTGCGCCGGCACGAGACGCTGGCCTGGCCCCGGGCGCTCGACCTCGACCGGCTCGCCGCCGCGGCGGCCGGGCTGGTGGGGGAGCACGACTTCGCCGCGTACTGCCGGCGCAAGGAGAACGCCACCACCCTGCGGGAGGTGACCAGGCTGGACTGGCGGCGGGACGCCGACGGGATCCTGGTCGCCACCGTGCAGGCCGACGCGTTCTGTCAGGCGATGGTCCGTAGCCTGGTCGGTGCCATGCTGGTCGCCGGCGACGGTCGCCGACCGGTCCGGTGGCCGGCCGACCTGCTGACCCGTCGGGAGCGGGCCAGCGAGGTGACTGTGGCGCCGGCGCACGGGCTGACCCTGGTGGCGGTCGGCTACCCGGACGATCCCGCCGAGTACGCGCGCCGGGCCGAGGCGACCCGACGGCTACGGGTACCCGCCGACAGTTGAGCCGTCGGCCGCGCCTCCCGTCGTCGGCGGGCCGGTCAGTCCTCGGTGGACTCGTCCTGGCTGCCGGTGTCGTCGGCGGGTTCCCCGGTCGGCTGGCTGGCCGTGCCGCCTTCGGCCCGCCGCTCCAGTACGCCCTGGTTGAGGTGCTGTTCGAGCATGTCGAAGAGGATCTCGCGGACACCGGTGTCACCGGATCGGATGGTGGCGCCGTCGGTGCGGGCGACCACCGCGTAGGCGATGTAGTGGCCGCGTACCTGCCAGCCGACCCGGGCCGGTGCGGTGGCGACGACCTCGGTGCCGTCCCCCGCCGCCATGCCGCGGAAGCGGCCCTGTCGCTCGTCGAGCAGCTGGCGGATCCGGTCCCGGGCCCGCTCGGCGCTGGACCGGTCGGTGAGGTTGAACAGTCCCGCGGTGACCAGGTGGTCGCCGTCGGGTGCGCGGAGGGTGGCCCGGACGACCTGGTTGCAGCCGAGCCGGACCAGCAGTTCCGAGACCTCGCCGGTGGCGGCCACCGCGCAACTGGCGCTGGACTGGGTGCGGAGCACCTCGTAGCCGTTCTCGCCGTCGCCGACGGTCAGCGTGCTGGCGGGGAAGACCTCGCGGGCGGTGAGCGGCGCCTGGTCGGTGTCCCGGGAGTCGAGGTCACTGGCCTCGGCGGGCACCGTGTCACGGGTGGTGTCCGGTGCGGCGCTCGGCGCGGCCTGCTGACCGATCAGGGTCCGACCGTCCAACAGGGTCGCGGCGGTGAGCCCGCAGAGGGCGAGCAGCACCAGCGCCGCGGCACCGCCGACCAGCACCTGCCACGCGCGACCGCCACTTCGGCGGGGCGGCGGCGCGACGGTCGTCGTGCCGGGGTCCGGCGGTGCCGCCGCCACGCCGACCGGCGCCGGCTCGCCGAACCCGGGCGGCACCGCGTCGTACCGTGGTGCCGGCTCCTGCTGCGTGGCGGGGAACGCCTCCCGTGGTGGCGCCGACGACGGCAGAATGAGCTGGTTCGGACGGGCCAGCGACGGGGTGGGGAAGCGCGACGGGGACGGCCCGGCCGGAGGCGGCGGGCCGGGCGAAGCGGCCTCGGGCTCGTCGTCCCGGTACGGGACGTGTGCGTCCTCATCGGAGTCGTACCGATACACCATGTCGTCCAGAGTAGGGATGTTTATCCCTTTAGTAGGTATTTTGCGGAAACGTGGTTGATGAACGTGTCGGAGTGACCGCCGCACCGTCGGCCCGATCCCCACTCGGTGCGAGAATGTCCCGCGTGACCGGGGACCACTACTTCACCGCCGAGCCGAACGCGCCCGCCCAGGCGCGCGAGGTGCAGTTCACCGTCGCCGGCCGCGACTACACGCTGGCCTCGGCGGCCGGAGTCTTCTCGGCCACCCGCCTCGACCCGGGCACCGCGGTGCTGCTGCGCAAGGCCGAACTGCCGGACGCCGCGGCAGCCGGCGATCTGCTCGATCTCGGCTGCGGGTTCGGCCCGATCACCTGCGTACTCGCCACCGTCGCGGTGACGGCGACGACCTGGGCGGTGGACGTGAACGAGCGGGCCCGGCAGCTGACGACCGAGAACGCCACCCGGCTCGGCCTGTCCGACCGGGTACGGGTGAGCGCACCCGAGGAGGTGCCCGCCGACCTCCGTTTCGCGCAGATCTGGTCCAACCCGCCGATCCGGATCGGCAAGGACGAGCTGCACCAGCTGCTGTCGCGCTGGCTGCCCCGGCTCGCTCCGGACGGGGTGGCCTGGCTCGTGGTGGCCCGCCACCTCGGCGGTGACTCGTTGCAGCGTTGGCTGGTCGAGCAGGGCTGGCAGGTGGCTCGACAGGCCAGTCAGAAGGGTTTCCGGGTGTTGCGCGTCACCCGTTGACCGGGTAATCGGTTGGCCCGGCGGGCCGGCTCGGGCAGGATGCCCGCGTGGGATACGTGGACGTGGCGGCGGTCGGGCATGTGCTGCCCGACGGGCGGGAACTCTTCGCCGACGTGTCGTTCCGGGTCGGCGAGGGCGCCAAGGTGGCGCTCGTCGGGCCGAACGGTGCGGGCAAGACGACGTTGCTGCGGATGGTCGCCGGTGACCTGCCGGTGCGGACCGGCGCGATCGCGCGCACCGGTGGACTGGGCGTCATGCGCCAGTTCATCGGCATGATCGGCGACGAGTCGACGCTTGCCGACCTGGCCCTGTCCCTCGCGCCACCGCCGCTGCGCGACGCCGGTCGGCGGCTGGCCGAGACCGAGGCGGCCATGCGCGAGGCCGAGCTGCGCGGCAAGTACAGCACCGCCGCCGGCAAGGCCCAGCTGGCGTACGCAGACGCGTTGGCGGCCTGGGGCGAGACCGGCGGGTACGACGCCGAGGTGCTCTTCGACACCGTCGCCACCATCGTCCTCGACCTGCCCTGGGACACCGCCCGGCAGCGCCCGGTCCGGACCCTCTCCGGCGGGCAGCAGAAGCGCTTCGCCCTGGAACTGCTGCTGCGCGGCCCCGACGAGGTGCTGCTTCTCGACGAGCCGGACAACTTCCTCGACGTGCCGGGCAAACGCTGGTTGGAGGCACGGCTGCGGGAGTCGGCCAAGTCGGTGCTCTACGTGTCGCACGACCGGGAGCTGCTGGCGCACACCGCCGACCGGGTGGTCGCGGTGGAGGGCGGCAGCGCCTGGGTGCACCCGGGCGGCTTCGCCAGCTGGCACGCGGCGCGGGTGGCCCGCCACGCCCGCCTCGACGAGCAGCGCAAACGGTGGGACGAGGAGCACCAGAAACTGCGCGAGCTGATGCTGATGTACAAGCAGAAGGCCGCGTACAACGACGGGATGGCCTCGCGTTACCAGGCGGCACAGACCCGGTTGCGCAAGTTCGAGGAGGCCGGGCCGCCGCCCGTACCGCCGAAGGAGCAGGACATCCGGATGCGGCTGGCCGGCGGACGGACCGGCAAGCGCGCGTTGGTGTGCGAGCAGCTGGAGCTGGACGGCCTGACCTATCCGTTCGACCTGGAGCTGTGGTACGGCGACCGGCTCGCGGTGCTCGGCGCCAACGGCACCGGCAAGTCGCATTTCCTGCGGCTGCTGGCCCGGGGCGGCACGGACCCGGACCCGGCGAACGGCCCGGTCGACGGCGCGGCGGCGCTGGCCCCGGTGGCGCACGACGGGGTGGCCCGGCTCGGCGCGCGGGTCCGACCCGGCCACTTCTCCCAGACGCACGACCGGCCGGAGCTGATGACGCGGACGCTCGTGGAGATTCTCTGGCGGGGCGACGAGCACCGGGCCGGCATGGATCGGCACGCGGCCATGGCGGCGCTGTCCCGGTACGAGCTGGCGGGGCAGGGCGACCAGCGCTTCGGCACCCTCTCCGGCGGGCAGCAGGCCCGTTTTCTGGTGCTGCTGCTGGAGCTGTCCGGCGCGACCATGCTGCTGCTGGACGAGCCCACCGACAACCTCGACCTGGCCTCGGCCGAGGCGCTGGAGGCCGGGCTCACCGCGTTCTCCGGCACGGTGGTGGCGGTCACCCACGACCGCTGGTTCACCCGTACCTTCGACCGGTTTCTGCTTTTCCGGGGCGACGGTGAGGTGGTCGAGACCGACGAGCCGGTCTGGGACGTGGCCTGACCACGGCCGGCCGCGGTCGGCCCTGCGGCCGCCTGACCGGGCGACATATGGTGATCTGGTGAGTGAGATGACCTATCGCCGGTTGGGCGACTCCGGGCTCGTGGTGTCCGTCGTGGGGATCGGCTGCAACAACTTCGGCCGCAAACTCGACCCGGACGGCACGCGCGCGGTGGTCGACGCGGCCCTCGACGCCGGGATCAACTTCTTCGACACCGCCGACATCTACGGCGAGCCGCACGGCGCCTCGGAGGCGCAGCTCGGCGCGGCGCTCAAGGGCCGCCGGGACGAGGTGGTGCTGGCGACCAAGTTCGGCATGTCGATGGCCGGCAGCAACGGGCGGGACTTCGGGGTACGGGGCTCGCGGCGGTACGTGATCCGGGCGGTCGAGGCGTCGCTGCGACGGCTGGACACCGACCACATCGACCTGTACCAGTTCCACGAGCCGGACCCGGGCACCCCGATCGACGAGACGCTTTCCGCGCTGGACGACCTGGTCCGCGCCGGCAAGGTGCGGTACCTCGGCAACTCCAACTTCGCCGGCTGGCAGATCGCCGACGCCGACTGGACGGCGAGGAGCCGGGGACTGACCCGCTTCGTCAGCGCCCAGAACCATTACAGCCTGCTCAACCGGGACGCCGAGATCGAGGTGCTGCCGGCCTGTGACCGGTTCGGGTTGGGCATGCTGCCGTTCTTCCCGCTGGCCAACGGGCTGCTCACCGGCAAGTACAAGCGGGATGAGGCGCCGCCGGCCGGCAGTCGCCTGGCCGGCGGCGGCCGGTACGCCCAGCGGCTCGCCGCCGCCGACTGGGACACCATCGAGGGCATCGAGGCGTACGCCGCGCAGCGGGGCGTGCCGATGCTGCACGTGGCGATCGGTGGGCTGGCCGCCCAACCGGCGGTCACCTCGGTCATCGCCGGAGCCACCACGCCGGAGCAGGTGCGCGCCAACGCCGAGGCCGGCGCCTGGCAACCCACCGAGGACGACCTGAAGGCACTCCGCACGGTGCTCGACAGCTGACCGGAACGTGGCGGGGCCCCGCCCGGCGGCTGCCGGACGGGGCCCTGTGTGCACACCTGGAACTGTCGGTCAGAGGCGACGCCCCGGGGCCAGGCGGGTGGGGTCGTCGCCGAGGCGGCCGGCACCCTTGACGGACTCGCCGTCGTTGGCGCGTACGCCCATCTTGCTGGCCGCGCCACCGAGCCGGACGATCATGGCGTCGGCGTCCCGGATCAGCACGTCCCGGATCTCCGCCTCGCCAACCAGTTCGGCGTCGCCGGCCAACGTCCGGAACGCGGTGAGCTGGTTGATCGCCCGTCGGTCGTTGCCTTCCGCCTCCGCCGTACGGGCGTTGGAGAGCCGCTTCGACAACTGGTTGTACGCCTTGTTGGAGAGCCGGCCCGTCGCCTTGAACCGGTCCAGCAGGTTCTGCATGTCCCGGAACGAGGTGGTGACGAAGAAGCGGACCGACGTGGTGGTGGCGTTGCCCGCCTTGTCGGTCGCCGTGACGGTCAGCTCGTGCAGGCCCAGCGGCAGCTCGTACATCGCCTGGAGGGTGCCGCTGACGTAGGGACGGTCGTCGAGCTGACCGACCACGGTCGCGATGCCCGAGGTCGGGTCGACCGCCTGCCAGGACACCCGGACGTCCTGGCTGTCACCGTAGAGCTGGCCGTCGGCGATGCCGGAGACCAGCAGCGTCGGCTTGGTGCCGTCGATGCGTACCACCGCCGCCTTCAGCGACTCGGCGTTGCCGGCGGTGTCGGTGGCCCGGTAGAGCAGCTCGTGGTCCCCGTCGCCGCTGATCTCGACCGGCTCGGTGTACGGCGTCCAGTCGCCACCGTCCAGCGACCACTCCAGCAGCGCCACCCCGGAACCGGCGTCGGTCGAGGTGAGCACCACCGGGACGGTCCCGTCGTGCCAGCCCTCGTCGTTCGCTGGGGCGAACGTCGCGGTGCTGACCGGCGCGGTGGCGTCGATGCGGACGGTGACCGCCTTCGTCTCCTCCACGTTGCCGGCCTCGTCGACGGAACGGAACCGCAACTCGTGCTCGCCGTCCCCGGCCACCGGCACCGGTGCGGTGTAGGCGGTCCAGTCGGTGGCGTCGTCGAGCTGGTACTCGGTGCGCGCCACCCCGCTGCCACCGTCCTCGTCGACGGCGGTCAGGGTGACCGTCGCCGGACCGGTGAGCCAACCCTCGACCGGGGTGCCGGACACCTCGGCCGTGGTGATCGGCGCGGTGTCGTCGTCCGGTCCGGCCTCGGTGGAGAACCGGAAGTAGTCGAACGACGCCGACTTCGAGGCGGTCTGGTTGCCACTGAGGGTGAACACGCCCACCTTCGGGGTGGCCCCCACGGCCGCGTTGGTCAGCTCGGTCAGGGCCGTCCAGGTGGTGCCGTCGGCCGAGTACGATCCGGTGAAGGTGTCACCGGCGCGGGCCAGCCGCAGATACCACTCGGCCGAGGTCAGGTTCTCCGCACCCGGCTGTGGATCCTGGATCGTCCCGTCGATCTCGCTGCGCAGCTCGATCCGCCGGGACACCGGCTGGCCGGCCTGGTTGTCCACCACGAAGTCGAACTTCAGGTAGTTGTCGTCGTCGCCGTACACGATCAGGCCGGCCTGCTGGTACTGCTCGTCCAGCAGACTGCCGTCGATCTTCGTCTCCATCGTCCAGTCGCCGCTCGGCGCGTTCTGGAGGATGAAGTTCGTCGGCCCGGTGTTGTTGGTGCCGTAGATGTCACCGTTGGGCACGTCGATGTGCAACGAACCACCGCTGACCCGGTAGGCGCTCAGGTCCTCCCGGAGGATCGCGTTCCACCGGCACTTGTCCAGCGAGATGCCGGTGAACTCGTCGGACGGGTCGACCGGGCCGGCCGGCTCGTCCGGTATCACCTGGAACCAGTCGAACGCGGCGTCCACCACGGGCGCGTCGGTGCCGCCGTTGAGGGCGAACAGGCCGATCCGCGGGTTCTCGATGCCCTCCAACGCGGCGGAGCGACCGACCGGGGTGAAGGTCTGGCCGTCGGCCGAGAGCGCGGCGGTCAGGCTGGTGCCGTCGCTGCTCACCCGCAGGTAGACGGTGTCACCGGCCGGTGCGTCGGTGCTGTCGGCACCCTCGTTGCGTGGGGTGCCGGCGGTCTCCCGGATGAACTCCACCCGGCGGCTGCCGTTGTAGAGCAGGTCCACCTTGGCGTAGTTCTCGTCGTCGCCGTAGACCAGCAGGCCGGCCTGCTGGTAGTTGGCCGTCACCGGCAGGGTGACCTTGGTGGTCGCCTGCCAGGCTCCCGACGGTGCCGGCTGGAGCACCAGGTTGGTGGCGTCGTTACGGCTGCCGTAGAGGTCACCGACCCCGGTGGGAAGTCGCAGCGCGCCGTCGGAGACGGACAGGAGCTGGTTCTCCCGCACCACACTGGTCCACCGGTCGCGGTCGAGCGTGTCGCCGTCGAAGTTGTCCGAACGTGCCCCGAGGCACGACGTGTTCGGCGAGTCGACCCGGACCGGCACGGTCGCGTACGACCGGGCACCACGGCTGTCGGTCACCGTCAGGGTGGCGGTGAAGTTGCCTGGTGCGTTGTACGTGTGCTCGGCCTGGAGCGTGTCCGCCGTGCCGCCGTCACCGAAGTCCCACTCGTACGTCAGCGGGGTGTCACCCTCGGGGTCGGTGGCGGTGCCGCCGAACGCGATGGTGAGCGGTGCGGTGCCGGTGGCCGGCGTGGCGGTCGCGGTGACCGCCGGCGGCGCGTTGTCGGTGACGCCCCTACCGACGAAGTCCGCCCAGTTGACGTTGAACAGCGACCCCGCGCCGCCCGCCGGATCCTGGGCGACGAAGTACAGCGAGCCGCTCGCCGCACCGGTCACCGGTGCGGTGACGTCGGTGTAGGTCTGCCAGTCGCCGGTGCCCGGCACGGTCGCCGAGGCGACCACCGGACCGTCGACCGCGCCGGCGCGTACCTCGATCACGCCGCCGCTGGTCGCCGACGCGACCCGGAACCGGATCTCGTCGATCTCGGTCAGGTCGGCAGGTACGACCGACCACCAGTCGCCGTCCTCGATGGCGCCGATGTTCTGGCCGCCGCCGGCGGAGTCGCCGCCGGTCTCGCGCACCACGCCGGGGTCGCCGCCGCCGGTGCCGTCCTCGGTCCGGCCGGTAGCGGTGAAGTACTCGGCCTGCTTGCGCTTGGGCTGGAGGATCTCGATGTCCCGGCCGGTCAGCGGGTCGGCGTCACCGGAGCCGCCCTGGTCGGTGTAGGTGGCCTCCAGGACGGTGAAGACGTTCGCCTCGGCGCCGTGCCCGGCGGCGAGCTGCGTCTGCACCGTGCCGGTGCAGCCGGTGTGCTGCTCCAGCGGGTGAGCGTGCTCGTCGTGGCCGAGCAGGACCTGGAGCTGGACGTCGGCACAGTCGATCTCGCCGTCCTCCGGGTCGGTGACCGTGATCGTGTACTTGACCTGGTCGCCCCAGTTGAAGAAGCCACCGTCCGGCGGGAACTCGATCTCCACGGTCGGCGCGGTGTTGCCGACGGTGATCGGCACGTTCGCCACCGCCGTACGGCCCTTGGGGTTGGTGACGGTGAGTTGGGCGGTGTAGTTGCCCGGCTCGGCGTACGTGTGGGTGGGGTTGGCCTCGGTGGAGGTGCCACCGTCGCCGAACGTCCAGGCGTAGGTGAGCGCGCCCCCGTCGGGGTCGCGCGAGCCGGCGCTGGAGAAGGTCACCTCCAGCGGTGCCTGCCCGGAGGTGGGCTCGGCGTTGGCCACCGCGATCGGCGCCCGGTCACCGGCGATGTAGTCGATCCGGTAGACGCCGGAGTTGTCGTTGTTGCCGCCGAAGCCGCTGCCCCACTCGATCAGGTACAGCGCGCCGTCCGGACCGAACTCGAAGTCCATCGGGCGGATGAAGGACATCCCGGTGAGCAACTGGTTGATGTCGACCAGCTCGGTGCCGTCGGCGGAGACCTGCATCGTGTACATCTTCGACTGGTTCCACTCGCCGAGCAGCGCCTTGCCGTCGTAGTACGCCGGCCACTTGCGGTCCGAGTCGAGGTCGGCGTCGTACCGGTAGACCGGGCCGCCCATCGGCGCGCCACCGCCACCGATCTCGGGGTAACGCGGGTCACCGCCGTAGCCGTAGTCGACCGTGGCCGGGATGGCCGGCGGCAGGTTGGTCAGGCCGGTGTTGTTCGGCGAGTTGTTCACCACGGCGGCGCAGTCGAACTTCGGACCGCTCGGTCCGGACGGGAACTGGTAGTCGTTGTACGCCTCGTTGGTGCCCGTGCAGTACGGCCAGCCGTAGTTGCCCGGTTCGGCGACGATGTTCCACTCGACCAGGCCTTCGGGGCCCCGGTTCGGGTTGTCCGACGAGGCGTCCGGGCCGTAGTCGGCGACGTAGAGGGTGTCGGTGGCCGGGTCGATGCCGATCCGGAACGGGTTGCGGAAGCCCATCGCGTAGATCTCGGGCCTGGTCTGCGCCGTACCCGGCGGGAAGAGGTTGCCCTCCGGGATGGTGTACGTCCCGTCGTCCTCCGGGTGGATCCGGATCACCTTGCCGCGCAGGTCGTTGGTGTTGCCGGAGGTGCGCTGCGCGTCGTAGTCGGCGCGTCCGGGCCGCTCGTCGATCGGGGTGTACGCGTCCGACGAGAACGGGTTCGTGTTGTCCCCGGTGGCCAGGTAGAGGTTGCCGGCGGAGTCGAACGTCATGGTGCCGCCGGCGTGGCAGCAGGTGTTGCGCTGGGTGTCGACCTGGAGCACGACCTCCTCGGTGGCCGCGTCGATCGAGTCACCGCTCACCGTGAACCGGGAGAGCAGGTTGCGCGCCACGCCGTCGTTCGGGGCGTAGTAGAGGTACACCCAGTTGTTGGTGGCGAAGTCCGGGTCGAGCCGGATGCCGATCAGGCCGTCCTCGTTACCGGTGAAGACGTCGAGGTCGATCGCGGTGACCGTGTTGCCGGTGTCCGGCTTGACGATCTGCACCCGGCCGTCGCGTTCGATGTAGAAGACCCGGCCGTCGGGCGCGATGTCCAGCTCCATCGGGTTGCTGGTGTTGCTGTCCAGCGTCACCTTCTCGAAGCTGGCGGTCAGCGACGCCCCGCAGTCGGCGCCCTGGATCCCGGCGGCGGTGCGGATGCCGCCGAGCAGGTGGGTGCGGAACTCCGGTTCGGCGTACGACTCGTCGGTGTGGCCGCCGCCGGTGTACCAGGCCCGGCCGCCGTCGTAGTCCTGGCACCAGGCGATCGGGTGGTCGTGCCCCATCGCGCCGGAGCCGGGGTTGTAGCTGGTCTCGTCGAGGGTGGCCAGCACGTGCACCGAACCGCGCGGGTTGGTGCGGTAGTTGTACCACTCGTCGAACCGGGACCAGCGTCCCGGCAGGTGGGCGGTGGAGGGGTGAGCCGGGTCCTCCACCTTGACCGTGGCCTGCTGGTTGGCCGGGTGGCTGTTGAAGTACGCCCCCACCAGTTCCCCGTACCAGGTCCAGTTGTACTCGGTGTCGGCGGCGGCGTGGATGCCGGCGTAGCCGCCACCGGCCTGGATGTAGCGCTCGAACGCCGCCTGCTGGTCGGCGGTCAGCACGTCTCCGGTGGTGGAGAGCCAGATGACGGCCCGGTACTGAGCGAGGTTCGCGTCGGTGAACGCGGCACCGTCCTCGGTGGTGTCGACGGTGAAGCCGTGCTCGACGCCGAGTTCCTGGATGGCGGCGATGCCGGTGGGGATGGAGGCGTGGCGGAAGCCGGCGGTCTTGGAGAAGACCAGCACCGAGAACGTCTCGGCGGCGGCCTCCGGAGCCGCCTGGGCGACGGGGGCGGGCGCGGCCTGGGCGGCTGGGGCCGCGAAAAGCATGGTCGCGGCGAGGCCGAGGGAGAGAACGGCGGCGGTCAGGGGTGCGCGGGCACGAGGTGTTCGGGGCACTCCGGTCTCCTTTGTCCTTGCTGGACAGGGGTCACGGGGTCGGCCCGCCGAAGACCGTCCCTGATGGAGCCGGTCCGACCACCTTGCCGAAGGGTGCCGGGCCAGCATTTATGTCGAGTCGCTGAACAAATTAGTTCCGCTGGAACGATTAATGGCAAGACTTCAATGGATAACGTTTCGGTAAACGCAAGCGACATTCCCGTACAGCCTGCCCAAAGCGCTACGAGCGCCGGCCCCCCCCACGGACAGAGGTGCGGGCCGGGGGATGGGGGGCGGCGAGGCGGGGCCCCAACCCCGGCGGGAGGCGGGAGGAGTCGGACGGGGCCGGC